>JASFTU010000275.1:0-4497 GCA_050050635.1 Candidatus Brocadiaceae bacterium | reverse complement strand
TCACGTTCCGCGACGGGCGCTACGACATGCTGTTCGGGCGGGAGGAGATACTGCTTTCGGCCCTCGCGCTGGGGGCCCGGGGCGCGGTGGGCACCACGTTCAACCTGGCCGCTCCCCTGTACCTGCGGATCATGGAGGCGTTCGCCGAGGGCGAACTCGCACGCGCCAGGGCCGACCAGCACCGTGCGGAGCAGTTCGTGGGGGTGCTGCGCCGCTTCGGGGGCATCGCCGCGGCGAAGGCCGCCATGGGCATGATCGGCCTCGACTGCGGGCCGGTCCGGCCGCCGCTCCGTCCACCGGACGAGGAAGCGCTCTCGGCCTGCCGCTCGCAGCTGGAGGCCGTGGGGTTCTTCGACTACTGCGTGGGGAGCTGACCCGTGATTGAGAGATTCATCGTCAGCCGGGACGACGATATCTACGAGGCATGGCCTGACGTAGCGCTCACCGATTCGGGGCGCCTGATTTGCGTCTTCAGCGAGTGCACGCACCATGGCGATCGCACCTACACCCGCATCATGGCGTGCACCTCCGAAGACCGCGGCCGCACGTGGTCAGCGAAACGCCCCCTGACCGAACCGCTGCGCGGCGACCCGCAGAAGCAGACGTACTGGAACTGCCCCCGCATCTCCGCCCTGAGCGACGGACGGCTGGCCTTCGTGGTGGATCGCACCTGCCGCGACGGCGCCGTGTACGCCGAGCAAGCCAACTGGCTGTGGCTCAGCGGCGACGAGGGGGAAACATGGGACGGTCCGCACCGGACTCCGGTGGAGGGCATTGTGCCCGACCAGCTCATCGAACTCCACCGGGGCCCGCACGCCGGGAGGTGGGTCCTGAGCGCGCACGCGAAGCTGGGAGAACCGCAAGAGCCGACCTGGGCCGAACGCTGCTGGACGTCCGACGACCGGGGCGCAACCTGGTCCGGCCCCCACACGATCGCCTCCGAGCCCGGGCTCCGGCTCTGTGAGGGCAGCGTGCTGGAGCTTCCCGGTGGCGAGCTTGTCTGTTTCATGCGGGAGAACTCAGGCATCGGACTGGATGCGTTCAAATCGATCAGCCGGGACGGCGGGCGCACGTGGGAGGGTCCCCGGCAGATGCCTCTGCCGGGCTGTCATCGGCCCGTGGCCGGTATGCTGCAAAGCGGCAAGGTGATGATAACGTACCGCTTCATGCAGGGAGGCAAAGGCTGGCTGGGCTGGTGGACACAGAATTTCTTCGCCGCACTCACCGACGTTGAGTCCTGCCTGGCCCCGTGCCGGGCGGAGGCGCATGCCCGCATCATGCCCGTGGACTTCGATCGGAGCACCCAGTCGGACACCGGTTACTCGGGCTGGGTGCAATTCCCCGACGGAGAGATGTACGTGGTGAACTACATCGTGGACGACGCCCCCATGGCTCATATCCGGGGCTACGCTTTCCGCGAGGACGCGTTCTTCTGCGGAGGCTGAGCCCGCAGGCAGCGTCTGGCGCCGCCCAGAGCCCTTCTCCGCCATTCCAAAAACCCGGCCCAGTGTACTTGGTCTCCTTGCAACTGACTTGGGGCCGCGTTATGATTCCTGTGCATTTGTGGGAACTTCTATCGTACCACTTCAGGGAAGGGCTGGGAAGATGGGGAAGTCGAGCTCGATGACGAAGGCGGACGTGGTGGACTACATGGCCGACAGGATGGGCATGACGAAGAAGTCGGTGAAGGAGTTCTTCGACGAGTTCGCCGAACTGGCCTACAAGGAGGCCGAGAACGGCTTTACGGTCCCGGGCATCGGCAAGATCAAAGTCGTGAACCGGAAGGCCCGCGAAGGTCGCAATCCCCAGACGGGCGAAACCATCCACATCCCCGCCCGGCGTGCCCTGAAGTTCAGGTTCTCCAAGGCCGCGAAGGACGGCGCACTGGACTGAGACCCGGGGGCTTGGGCCAATCTGCGGGAGCGACGTCGGCACGTGAATTGCACGAGTGTAGGGCAGCCCCGGTGTGGTCAGAATGACGCAGGCTGCTGAGACTATGTGGCGTGTGCTTCAGCCTGGTCGGCTGGCACTCGTGCCCCCGTTCCCACGTGAACTGGTAGCAGCACATCGTAACTCGACGGAGGTGAGTTGACCGGGCTGGACAGCGGCTGACGCCGGAGGCTCTGGGAGCGGAGGCTTACGCGGCGGAGGAGGGGGAGATCTGCTGTGGTTCGGGCCGACCCGACGCAGAGCGTTGAGCCGACGGACGCGGCTGCACGTCAACTGGCACCTGCCGACCACGCCTGCCTTATCCATCGCGGTATCGACGAGGAGATCGATTTCCTCGCCCCATTCCTGCAGGTTGGCCTGGACAACGGGGAACACTGCATCTGCTTCCTCGGGGGAGATACCACCGAACGGCTCGCCGCCCTGGACGGTGACGGTGGGTTTGGTTTCGCCTGCGCAACGGACTCCCTGACGCTCTATGACGCCTCGGCCCTGCTGGCAGAAGAGAGCGGTCTCGCCCACGCGCTTCGGGACGCCGGTTCATGTGAGCGGGCTCTCCGGGTCGTGGTGGAGCAGACCAGGCTGCTCGGCAGGGGCGGCACCGGGCCTGCGCTGAGGCTCGAGGCGGCGATAGAGGAGTTCCTCCAGGAGCGTCCGGCGTGCGTGCTGTGTTGCTGCGACAGGGGTGCCGTGCCGGCAGAGCAGCTCATCGAGATGTTCCATGTGCACCGGCTCATCGTGTGCGGGGGGAAGGTCCGGCCAAACCCCGTCCATGTCCCTCCACGGGAACTACTGCACTCGGGCCGGGCGGAGCAGCGACTGGCGTCCCTTCTGGCGGCGCTGGAGCGCCCTGCCGCGGCCGCGGAGCCCACGGGTGCGGCGAACGGCCGGGGATTGCCCGGGAGCGCCCGGGAGGAGGCGGTGTTGGTGCGGCACCTCGGCGAGCAGGCCCGCGCATTCAGGGCCCTTCGCGAAAGCAGCCGGCGTTTCCGGACTGTGCTGGAAAGCGTTCAGGACGTTGCATACAAACTGAACCTGGAGCGGGGGACGTTCAGTTACGTGAGCCCGTCGGCGGAGAAGCTGCTGGGCTTTACTCCGGCCGAGTTGATCGCCATGGGGGTCCGTGGCACCTACCGACTGGTCCATCCGGAGGACGCGCGTCGTCTGGGCGAGAACACGCGGGCCCTGCTGGGAGCGTCGGGCCGGGATGATGTGGAGCCCGAGATCGAGTTTCGCATACGCAGGCGGGAGGGCGACTACGTCTGGGTCTGTGACAGCCGGCGCGTCGTCCGCGACGCGACCGACGCGCCGTGGGCAATCGTTGGCATCGTGCGCGACATAAGCGCCCGCAAGCGTGCTCAGGTGGCCCTGCAGGAGAGCGGGGCCGAGGTCGACCGGGTCCTCCACTTCATGGCGGAGCGCATATTCGTCAAGGACCGTGAGCTGAAGTTCATCTACGCCAACGAGCCCTTCGCCGAAGACCTCGGCCTGCCGCCGCACGAGCTTGTGGGGAAATCGGACTACGATATCTTCCCGGAGCAGATGGCGCGTCAGTACCGCGCGGAAGACCGGCGGGTGCTGGAGGCCGGCGAACCGGTCGTCCAGGAGAACGCCTGGGAGGACTCCGAGTCCGGGCGCCAGCGGCGCCAGAGATGGACCAAGATCCCGGTCAGGGACTCCCGCGGCGAAGTGGTCGCTCTGGTCGGTGTGGCCAGCTGGAGCGGCGAGAGGAGCGAGGCCGAGCAGATGCTCTCCCATTGGGCCTCCCTCATCGTGTCGGCGGCGGACGCCATCGTGGGGGTTACGCTCGACGGTGTCATCCTGAGCTGGAACTCCGGGGCGCGTCACATATACGGCTACGCCCCGGAGGAGGCGCTCGGATCCTCCATATCTCTTCTTGCGCCCGCGGGAGGCGCCGCGGAGCTGCTCGGGCGGATACGAGAGGTCTCCCAGGGCGATACGGTGCGGGGCTACGAGACCGACCACGTTACCAGCGACGGCCGGACCGTCGCAGTCTCCCTCACTATCTCCCCCTTGCTGGGGTCGGAGGGGGCAGTGGTCGGCGCGTCGGTTACGGCGCGGGACATAACGGAGCGGAAGCGGGCACAGGAGGCACTGAGGGAACAGGAGCGCGCTCTGGCGACGCTGATGCGCAACCTCCCCGGCATGGCCTACCGGTGCCGCAACGACCCGGAGTGGACCATGGAGTTTCTCAGCGAAGGCTGCCTGTCTCTGACCGGCCACCACCCGTCCGCTCTGATCGAGAACCGGGAGGTGGCCTACGCCGATCTCATCCACCCGGAGGACCGCGAGGAGGTCTGGCATGAGGTGCAGCGTGCCGTTGCGGAGAACCGTCCCTTCCGGCTGACCTACCGGATCAGGACGGCCGAGGGCGAGGAACGGTGGGTCTGGGAGCAGGGACGTGCGGTGCTCTCCGAGGACGGGGAGTGCGCCGCCCTCGAAGGCTTCATCACGGACATCACCGAGCGAAGGCGTGCCCAGGAGCAACTGCAGGAGAGCAGGGAGCGCTACAGGGAGCTATGGGATGAC
>JASFTU010000274.1:0-4516 GCA_050050635.1 Candidatus Brocadiaceae bacterium | reverse complement strand
GCCAGACGGGCCACGATGTAGCTCGCTCCGCCGGCCAGCCCCCACCGCCGGGCGATCGCCCCGCCCAGGGACTGCCCGAGGGGAGCGCTGCCGAGGTAGGCCGCCAGCAACGAGAAAAGGCTCAGCAGGTCCCACAGAGCACCCCGCAGGTATCCCCAGAAGGTGGAAAGCACGACAACGAACAGGCAGAAGAAGTCCAGCATCGGCAGCGGTCCACCGTGACAGGAACCAACGTCCCGCACAGAATGATACCCACCCCGGACCGCCTGGACAAGCTCCGGCGCGGCGGGCGCGACTTTCCCGGCGCTCCGAAGGCTTGACACGCCGTGCCCCCCTCACGTATAATCCGGGTGTCATGGAAGGCATTGAAGACCGGACCCATACGATTCTCGCCCTATTGTGGCTTGCCTTGCCCTGGCGCTTGCCGGGGTCTTGAGGCGGGTAGGGTCCGCGTCCGTACGCCTCTCTCGGAAGACGAGCAACCGCCCTGCAGCCTCGAGGTCAGGCTGCGGGGCGCTTTTTGTTTAGCCGGCCCGAACCTGTGGAGACACCCTAATGTCACCGAACAAGGAACGCATCGTCATCTTCGACACCACGCTGAGAGATGGAGAGCAGGCACCGGGCTGCTCCATGACCCTGGAGGAGAAAGTCATGGTCGCCCGCCAGTTGGAGCGTCTGAACGTGGACGTGATCGAAGCGGGGTTCCCGATCGCCTCGCCCGGTGATTTCGAGAGCGTCCGACAGGTCAGCAGCTCCGTGACGGAACCGGTCGTGGCCGGTCTGGCCCGGTGCGTGGAAGCCGACATTGACCGGGCAGCCGAGGCGCTGGAGGACGCCGCCAACCCGCGCATCCACGTCTTCCTGGCGACCAGCAAGATCCACCGGGAGCACAAGCTCCGCATGAGCCGCAAGGACATCATCGAGCGCGCCGTGCAGAGCGTCCGGCGGGCAAAGGGATACGTCGAGGACGTCGAGTTCAGCCCGGAAGATGCAGCGCGAACCGAACCCGACTTCCTCCGCGAAGTGGTCGAGGCGGTGGTGGACGCCGGCGCCACGACGGTCAACATCCCCGACACGGTTGGCTATGCCGTCCCCCACCAGTTCGCCGAGCTGATAGAGATGCTTCTCTCAGAGGTCCCCAACGTCGGGCAGACCGTGATCAGCGTGCACTGCCATGATGACCTCGGAATGGCCGTAGCCAACTCACTGGCAGCGGTCAAAGCGGGCGCGCGACAGATCGAGTGCACGGTGAACGGTCTCGGTGAGCGGGCCGGCAACTGCTCCCTGGAGGAGGTCGTCATGGCCATAGGCACCCGTGCCGACTACTTCGGCGTGGAGACGGGCGTGAACACCGCCGAGATCATGAACGCCAGCCGGCTCGTCAGCAACGTCACCGGCGTGCACGTCCCCCCCAACAAGGCCATCGTCGGCCGGAACGCCTTCGCACATGAGGCGGGCATTCACCAGGACGGCATCCTGAAGAAGAAAAGCACCTACGAGATCATGCGCCCCGAAGAGGTGGGCCTGGAGGAGGGGCGGCTGGTGCTGGGCAAGCACAGCGGACGGCACGCGTTCCGTGCGCGCCTGGAGCAACTCGGCGTGCAGCTCGACGAGGAGAGACTGCAGCACGCGTTCGAGGAGTTCAAGCAGCTGGCCGACAAGAAAAAGGAGATCTACGACGAGGACGTCGAGGCCCTCGTGCGGGAGGAGATGGAGGACGTGCCGGAGGTCTTCCGGCTGCGCAGTTTCCACGTGACCAGCGGCATCAGCGTGACCCCCACCGCGACCGTGTCCGTCGAAGTCGCCGAAGAAGGCCCGAAGACCGACGCGGCGATCGGTGACGGCCCCATAGACGCGGTCTACCGCGCAATAGACCGAATCACCGGCTTTCGCTGCGAGCTGCGGGACTTCGGCATTCGCGCCATAACCAAGGGCAAGGACGCGATGGGCGAGGTCTCCCTGGAGGTAACGGCCGACGGCTACACGGAGCGAGGACGGGCCGCAAGAACGGACATCATCGAGGCCAGCGCGGTGGCGTACCTCGCCGCCGTCAACCGGCTGCACAAGAGGATGAGCACCGGCGCCCCGGCAGAGGAGAAACCACACGGCATGTGAGACAGGAAGCGGAAGTGCCGAAGCCCGAGAGCGTCGCGCTGATCAGATCTCCGGCATCTCCGGCTCGTCGAGGGGCTCGGGACGGGCTCCCTTCTCCCGGGCGCCCTTCATGCGGTTGACGCCTGTGAAGGCGGTCATCAGTGCGCTCAGGATGAACACGACCGCGCCCACGATGACGATGGCGTACATGAGGCCCGTGTGGGTCAACGGCACGAACTTCTCCAGTGCCGTCGGGTTGTTGGACAGGATGGTCGCCATGCAGGAGTTCAGGTGACCCAGATAGACCAGCGGAGCGATCATGCAAGCCACGCCAGCAATCATGCCGACGATGTATGCGGCCATTGCCTCCTCCTCGTCAGTGTTGGCGACTCGGTCGCGGCCTCCGATGGGAGACACTTCGCTCTTGATTTTAGTCACACAACCAGCGCTGCTGCAAGCGAACGTCTTCCTGCAGCGCGCGGCTGAACCCGAATAGAGGGCACCCGATGGAGCCACAGTACTATCCCGGACGGGAGCAGTTCCGCAGCCTCTGCGAGCGTGGCAACGTCGTCCCCGTGTACCGCCAGTTGATGGCCGACGCACTGACGCCCGTGCTGGCCTTCGAGAAGGTAGGCAGCGATCCGTACGCGTTCCTGCTGGAGAGCGCCAGCGGGCCGGAGAAGATCGGACGCTACTGCTTCCTCGGCAGCTCGCCCTTCGCGATCTTCAGGAGCATCGGAGCCGAGGTCAGCATCCGTGAAGGCGGCCGGCAGCGAACGCTGACGGCGGAGAATCCCCTGGACGAGTTCGAGAAGTACCTGGCCAACTTCTCCTTCGTGCCCGTCGCCGACCTGCCCCGCTTCTCCTGCGGCGCCGTCGGATACATGTCCTACGACGTGGTGCGATTCGTCGAGCACCTGCCGGACTGCCCGCCCGACGACCGTCGTCTGCCCGACATCTTCTACATGTTCTTCGACCGTGTCATCATCTTCGACCACCTGAACAAGACGATCAAGGTGGTGTGCAGCCAGCGGACGGACGGCATGTCGCCAGACGACGCCTACGACTCGGCCGTGGCCCGCATTGACGACCTCATCGAGCAGCTCCGCACGCCGGTGAGCGCCGTCACGGACGACATCGAGCCGATCGGCGAGATAACCCTCCCCTACCAGTCCAACTTCGCCCGGGAGAGCTATCTGGCCGCCGTGGATAAGGCCAAGGAGTACATCCGCGCGGGCGACATATTCCAGGTGGTCCCCTCCCAGCGATTGCTCGCGCAGACCCGGGCAAGGCCGTTCGACATCTACCGGGCCCTGCGGGTCATCAACCCCTCGCCCTATATGTTCCACCTCAAGATGGGGGACGTGCGCCTGATCGGCTCCTCGCCGGAGGTGATGGTGCGGGTCGAGAACGGTCGCGTCACCGTGCGGCCGATCGCCGGCACGCGCCGACGGGGAGCGGACGAGAAGGAAGACGAGGCCCTGGCGCGCGAGCTACTGGCCGATCCGAAGGAACGCGCCGAGCACATCATGCTCGTCGATCTGGGCCGGAACGACGTCGGACGCGTGGCGAAGTACGGCACCGTCACGCTGGACGAGGTGATGGCCATCGAGAAGTACTCCCACGTCATGCACATCGTCTCGAACGTCAGCGGGGACCTGCGGGACGGACTCAGCGCGCTGGATGCGCTGAAAGCCTGCATACCGGCGGGGACCCTGAGCGGAGCCCCCAAGGTCCGTGCCATGGAGATCATCGACGAACTGGAACCCACCAAACGCGGCCCCTATGGCGGGGCCGTCGGATACTTCGACTTCAGCGGGAACATGGACACCTGCATCACGATCCGCACCGTGGTGCTCGACGGGAACCGGGCTTACGTCCAGGCCGGGGGCGGCGTGGTCGCCGACTCTGTGCCCGCGAAAGAATACGACGAGACGCTCAACAAGGCCAAGGCGCTGCTGCGGGCCATCCAGATAGCGGAGCTCATGCAGGAGTGAGGTCCGGCGCCGCGGCCTGCCTTAATCCCCCGCCACGAAGCGCACGCCACGCGCCAGCTCCACGACCATCCGCGCCTCATTCGCGCTCCGCACCGGCCGACCGTGGACGACCAGGTTCTCCAGCGTCACGTCCCTGATGATGTGGTCCGCGTCATATCCCTGGATGATCGACACGGGGAACGGTCCGTCCACGACCCGGATGTCTTTGAAGTGGACGTCCCGTATCTGGCCGCGTTCCTCGTCGCGGGAGTATCGGGCGAGCAACACCTTCAGGTCGATCAGCTTCTCCCGGGAGTCCTCGACCCTTATGTCCTCGTAGCGCACGTTGCTGACCACGGCGCGATCCCCGTTGTGGATCGAGAGCGTGGCCCCGGACTGGTAGCCCTCGTGCTCCACGCGGATGATGTCACAGTCCCTGAACTTGA
>JASFTU010000273.1:0-4522 GCA_050050635.1 Candidatus Brocadiaceae bacterium | reverse complement strand
GCCTATGTTGAGAACCACCTTCTCCAGTCGGGGCGCCGCCAGCCGGTTCTTCAGCCCGAAGCGCTCCATGAGCCGGGGCACCACCTCCTCGGTGTAATGCTCCCTCAGTCGCGGGCGGTACTGCTCGGCACCGTCCTGGACCTGCTCCGTCTGTTCGGCTGCCTCACTCATGCTTGCGTACTCTCAGGATCGCGCTACTCGACTCTCGGGATCTCGGTGCCGCACCTGACGCACACCCGCATCTTCCTGCCGTCTTCTGCGAAGGTGCTCCGGGTGCGCACGGGCCGGTCGTGCCGTTCGCAATCGCGGTGCGGGCAGATGAGCATCACGTTGGAGGCGTCTATTGGCGCCTCGATTTGTATCCGTCCGCCCTGCGGGTTCTGCCGGCTGCGCCGCAGGTGTTTCCACACCATGTTGATGCCTTCGACGACGACCTTTCCTTCCTGGGGGAGCGCCCTGAGGATCCTTCCCCGGGCGCCTCTGGCGTTGCCCGCAACGACCTCGACCGTGTCGCCCCGCCGCACGTGCAGGCTGTGTCTCTTGCCACCCATGACGTCTCAAACGACCTCCGCGGCCAGGCTGATAATCCGCATGAAGTTCCGCTGACGTAGCTCCCGGGCCACTGCCCCGAAGATGCGCGTGCCCCGGGGGTTGCCGTCGGGCTGGAGCAGCACAATGGCGTTGCGGTCGAACCGGACGTAGCTGCCGTCCCTGCGGCGGACGGGGGCCTTGGTGCGCACCACCACGCCGTGGACCACTTCGCCCTTTCGTGCTTCGCTGCCCGGGATGGCCCGTATTATGCTGCCCACCACCACGTCACCGACGGTGGCGTACCTGTGGCGACTGCCTCCCAGCACCTTGATACAGCGCACGGCACGGGCGCCGGTGTTATCCGCAACGTCCAGAACCGTTTGCTCCTGGATCATGGCCCACCTTCCCGTCGGTGCTGAGGCCTACGCTGGCAGTTCCTCGGTCGATTCGCCCAGCTCAGACGGCTCGGCCAGTTCCCTGGGAGCACGGCGCAGGATCCGGACGATCCGCCAGCGCTTGCGGCGAGACAGGGGGCGCGTGCTCTCAATCTCCACCAGGTCACCCTCCCGGGCGTCGTTGTGGGGATCGTGCGCCATGAAAGTCGACTTGCGCCGCATGTGCTTCCCGTAAAGGGGGTGTTGCACAAGCCGCTCCACCGTTACGGTGACGGTCTTGTCCATCCTGTCGCTTTCGACCACGCCTTGCACGCGTTTCCGCTCTGGACTCTGTTCTTCGCTCATGGCCTGTCGTCTCTTTTCGCTCTCTGGCCCGCCGTTGCGCGTGCCCGGCGCGCCGGTCCGGCGTCACTCACTCTCTTGCTCGGCCAGCTCCATCTCCCGCAGCACCGTTTTGTAGCGTGCGATATTCCTCCGGAGGCGCTGCCGTCGGCTGGTGTCGGGGTTCTCCTCGGATTGCCATTGGAAACCCAGGTCGAACAGCTCTCTCTGCCGTTCGCGCAGCTCGCGCCGCAGGTCCTGCGGGTCTCTTCCCCTGAGTTCGCTCGCTCTCATGCGCGCACTTTCCGATGGAGGAACCTGGTCTTGATGGGCATCTTGTGCGCCACGCGGGAGAAGGCGGCCCTGGCCAGCTCTTCCGAGACGCCGCTCAGCTCGTACAGGACAGTGCCCGGCTTGACGTGGGCAACCCAATGGGAGACCTCGCCCTTGCCCTTTCCCATCCGCGTCTCGGTCGGCGTGGCGGTCGTGCTTCTGTGTGGGAAGACGCGTGTGACGAGCTTGCCCTCCCTGCGGAGGAAGTGCATGACGGCCAGACGGCCGGCTTCGAGCTGCTCGGCGGTCAGGCGGCCGCGCTCCAGCGCCTGCAGGCCGTACTCCCCGAAGGCGACCCTGTTGCCCCGCGTGGCCTTGCCCTTCAGCCGGCCACGCTGGAACTTGCGGTGCTTTACACGCTTAGGCATTAAGGGCATCTTCATCCACCTCCCGATCGATGCGCTCTCCCGGGGGGAGCAGGCCGCGGTTGACCCACACCTTCACGCCGATGTGCCCGAACTTCGTGCGGGCCTCGGTGAACCCGTACTGAATCTGCGCCCGCAGTGTCTGCAGCGGGAACCGGCCCTCGATCACTTTCTCCCGGCGCGTCATGTCCGATCCGCCCAGGCGACCGGCGATCTCGATCTTGATCCCCTCGGCTCCGCTGTTCATCGTCATCTCCGCAGCGCGGCGTATGGCCCGACGGAATGACGTCCGGCGCTCGATCTGTTGGGCCACGTCCTCGGCGATGAGCTGCGCGTCCAGCTGGGGGTCACGGACTTCCTCGACACTGATCTCGACGGAACGCCCGGTCAGCTCGTCCAGCGCGTTCTTGAGCCGCTCCACCTCGACGCCGCGCCGGCCGATGACCAGGCCCGGACGCGCGCATCGGACCGTCACGTGCACGCTGTCCCGCGTGCGCTCGATCTCGATCCGCGATATGCCGGCGTAGTAGTACTGGTTCTTGGTGTAGGTGCGGATCTGCTGGTCCTCGACCAGGTAATCGCCGAAGGTCTTCTTGTCCGCAACCCAGTGGGAGCGCCAGTCCTCCGTGATACCCAGTCTCAGACTCGTCGGACGAACCTTCTGTCCCATGGGACCTCCCGTTACTGTCCGTCGTCCAGCACGATATTGATGTGCGAGCTCTGGCTGCGAATGATGGATCGCCGCAGCCGGGGCGCAGGCCTGACCTTCCGCCGGATGGGCCCTCCGTCCACCCAGGCCTTCTGCACCCGCAGGTTCTCCATGTCGGCCTCCAGGCTCTGGTCGGCGTTGGCCATCGCCGACTGGAGCACCCTGTCCACCAGGTGCGCGCCCCTGTTCGGGGTAGCACGCAGGATCTGGAGGGCATCATTCACGTGCTTGCCCCTGATCAGGTCCACCACCGGTCTCACCTTCGTGGGTGTGATCGGTGCGTATCTATGGCTTGCGCGAAATTCCATCCCTCGACGTCTCATCTGCGCGGGAAAACTGGAAGCCCATGCCGGGCGCCTCGCCGATCAGCGGCTCGCGGTTCTCCGGCCGCCATGGCCGCGGAAGATGCGTGTCAGCGCGAACTCGCCCAGCTTGTGGCCGACCATGTCTTCGGTCACGAATACCTTCTCGAATGACTTGCCGTTGTGCACCAGGAAGGTATGCCCCACGAAGTCGGGGATGATGGTGCATGCACGGGCCCAGGTTCGTATCGGCTCGCGGTCACCGGTGTCCTTCTGGCGCATGACCTTCCGCAGCAGCTTCTCGTCAACGTAGGGTCCTTTTTTCAGTGATCTGCTCACGTCGGTCTACTTCCTCCTTCTGCGTCGGACGATGAAGCGGTCGCTGTATTTCTTGCGCTTGCGCGTCTTGCCGCCCTTGGCGAGCACTCCGGTCGGCGAGCACGGATGCCGTCCTCCCGCGCGCCGGCCCTCGCCGCCACCCATCGGATGGCTGACGGGGTTCTGCGGCGTGCCACGCACATGGGGACGACGGCCCAGCCAGCGCGCCCTCCCGGCCTTGCCCAGCTTCACGTTCTGGTGATCGGGGTTGCTGGCCCGCCCGATCGTGGCGCGGCATTGTCCGGGCACCCGGCGGATCTCGCCGCTGGGGAGTATAAGGTGCACGTACTTCCCCTCACGTGCGCTCACCTGCGCGGCCGAGCCCGCGCTTCGGACGATCTGCCCGCCCCGGCCCGGCTTCAGCTCCACGTTGTGCACGAACAGGCCCAGGGGGATCCGTTCCAGCGGCAGGCAGTTGCCCGGGCGCGGTTCGGCGTTCGGGCCGCTCATGATCCGCTGGCCCACCTCCAGCCCTTCGGGCGCGAGGATGTAGCGCCTTTCGCCGTCGGCGTACTCCACCAGGGCAATCCGGGCAGTGCGGTTCGGATCGTACTCGATCCCGACCACTTCGGCCGGAACGTCGTCTTTGTCCCGCTTGAAGTCCACCACGCGGTAGCGTCTCTTGTGCCCACCCCCGCGGAACCTGGTCGTCGTCCGGCCCTGGTTGTTCCGACCGCCGGACTTCTTCAGCGGCTTCAGCAACCCTTTTTCCGGTCGGGACTTGGTGATCTCGGCAAAGTCGCTCCCGGTCATGCCCCGCCGGCCGGGGGTGGTCGGTTTGTGGGTCCTGGTGGCCACCCTGTCAACTCCCTCCGTGCACTGCGCTCACACTTGCTCAGTAGCCAATGTCTATGTTTCGCCGGGCCTGAGCGCCACGATCGCCTTCTTCCAGTTGCTGGTCCTGCCGACGTTGTATCGCACTCGCCGGCTCTTGCCCTTGACCCACAGCGTCCGCACGTCGGTGACCCTGCAGTCGGGGAACAACTCCTCGACGGCGTGACGTATCTGCTTCTTCGTGGCCTCGGGATGCACCTCGAAGTGATAGGCATTGCTCTGGCGGATATCGTCCACGCTCTTCTCCGTGTGCAGGGGGCGCACAATCACGTGATGGCTATCCATTCGGGCTCACCCCCGCGCCTTCTTCCACTTCCCGCCGGGACCTGCCGGCCGCCTCGACGAACTGCCGAA
>JASFTU010000272.1:0-4523 GCA_050050635.1 Candidatus Brocadiaceae bacterium | reverse complement strand
TGAAGTCGCGCTTCAGCTCCCTGATGGCTTCCCAGACGTCGTCCTCGGCGAACTCATCGTAGCCGCTGTTGCCCCGGCCCCAGGGCGCCAGGGCGAAGTACTCGTGGGCCCACGCCGGCGGTTCGTCGGTGGTGGCTTCTCGTTGGTGGAACTGCGCCTGCACGTAGAACAGGAAGTGGGATGGCCCCGCCCCGTGCAGCGTCACCACGAGCGGATACTCGCGGTCGGGGTTCCAGTCCGTGGGCAGCGTCAGGAGGTGGTACTGGAGCGTGCTGTCCTGGGGTGAGACGCGCGCAAGCACCAGTGATCGGGCGCCGGAGGCGTAGCTCTCCCAGCGTCCCGCCTCGCCGCGCAACCCATCCAGGATGGTCCCGGCGTCGCGGGCGACGCCCCCGGCTCTCTCGGGGTTGTCATCGACGACGAGGAGGGCACGGTTCCACTCGGCCTGCACCAGGGCGCCCACCGAGCGCAGGTGCCGGCTGAATAGCGGGTGCGGAGAGGCATTCAGCAGTTCTTCGATGCGGCCCTGGAGTCTCCCCACAACGAGGCCGGGGGCGTCGAGTTCCGCCTTCACCGCGGTAAGGATTTCGCCGCCCTCGCCCAGCAGGTCAGCCTCCAGTTCGATCGGTTCCGCGGGGAGCCGACCGGGGCGGCCGCGCACTGCGAAACGCCGGACGCCGTCCGCCAGCGACATGTTCTCCAGCCGCCTGGCCACCCGCAGGTTGCCCATGCGAGCGTGTAGCTCCGCCTCGCCGTCCCTTGCCACGGCGAAGGTTATCTCCCCGCAATGGTCCGGGCGCCAGAGATGCTCCCTTGAGACTTCCGCCGCCGCCACCGATTCAGGGGGGCGGCCCAGCGCCAGGGGCTCGAACAGTCCCGGGCGCGGCTCGCCACCGGCGCCATCGCCCCACGATATCCGCCGCTGGCCGGGGTCCTCATCCGTGTCGTTGACCTGGACGGCCACTGCCAGCAGCGACGACATGCCCGCTGCGGTCTGGAAGTCCTCCCATGGGAAGGCCACGTTGTAGACGGTCTGCCCCCGCTCCTCGTCCCGCTGCACGGCGCACGGGTAGTCGCGGGCGCCGTCGGCCAGGTAGCCGCGCCCGTACTTGCCCTGAAAGTGTGCCCACACCTTCGTTCCCTGCCCGGTGAGCGCCACCGTGATCGACGCATCGTCCGGCCCCACCATCCGGGTGTTGCGGGGCAGCGTGCCGGACCCGTCCCCGCGCGCGTCGACGCCGATCTGGAGGGCGTCCCCGTCCCAGATGTCCGCACCTTCGCGGGTGTTCACGTGCACGTCGTCCCGCACGATTATCTTCATCAGCATGTGCCGGTCGGTCACCGCGAACCAACCCCCGGCCCGAGCGTCGCCCTCGGGGTCGGAGATCTCGAAGGCCGGATCTCCTTCCTGCCAGCCGGTGTCCCCGGGCCGTACCCAGGGGGCGAGGGGGAGCTCCGCCGGCGCAGCACCGGCCGGAAGCTCGACTATCTCGATGGTTGGTTTCTCGCCGGCTCCCGCGGCGAAGAGCGGACTCGCGCACAGCGCGAAGACGGCACTGAGGATCGCCATGCCTGCTTTGCTCATGGGGACACTCTCGTGGGTTCGGACTGTGGGCATCGCAACGCGGCACCCGGCTCAGTTCCCGTCAGCTATGCTCGCGTAGACGGCCTCGATGAAGCGTGGGTGGTATTGCTGGAAGTTCGAGCCCGCGGCGTTGCGGGTCATCACGATCACGAGCTCCCACTCGGGGTCGATGATGAGGGTGGCCGCCGAGGCGGCGCCGTGGCCGAACGCGCGGGCGCCGGGCAGATTCGGCCCGTCCGGCTGAGGATTGCGCCAGGTCGTCCCGATCCCCCACTGATCGGCTCCGGGCTCCTCGCGAAGGTGCTCGATCGAGGCGGGCAGCATCTTCGCGAAGGTCTCCTCGCTGAAGAAGCGCATCCGGCCATAGGCGCCCCCGTTGAGGAGCATCTGTCCGATCTTCGCCATGTCGAGCGGCACGCTGTGGGCGTCGGCGTACGTCCCGGTCAAGTGGGTGTGCTCGAGCCCGAGCGGCCCCAGGAGGTGCGCGCGGTAGAACTGCGGGATGGCCTCGCCGGTGAGCATCTCGATGATCTTGCCCCCCAGCCCGTAGCCGACTCCGTTGTACTCGTGGCGCCTGCCCACCTCCAGGTGGGGGTAGATCGTGGCCACCACGTGCTCCAGGTCGTGCATCTCATCGCCCCAGTGCCCCCACAGGCCGTTGGTATGCGTATAGAGATGGCGTACGGTGAGCGGCGTCTCCGCGTCGATGCCGCGCAGCGCGGGCAGGTACTCACCCACCTCCGCGTCCAGGTCGACCAGGCCCTGGTCCACCAGCATCATCATCAGCGTGCCGGACATCAGCTTCGTGATGGAGGCCATCCACGTGGGCGTGTTGACGGTGTAATCCGGGTCGTCCACGGGATAGGCGCGATGCAGCACGATCACGCCGTGGCGGGCGACGCAGACGGAGAAGGGCTCGTTCGTGTCCCCGGCCCACTCGGTCAGCACGGCGTCTATGGCTTCGGCCGCATCGGGCTTGACGCCGGCTTCCTGAGGGGTGCCCTCGCGGATCACTGGCGCGGGAGGGCCCTCCATGGGGCGCGGGCAGACGAACGGATCGGGATACTTCTGCGCCATGCCGTTCAGCTTGCGCTTCATGGTGACCCACCACTGCCTGTCGGCGCCCAGAAGGCTGTCGGCCGGCCCGCCGCTGGCTTCCGCCTCCGGATCGGCTCCATAGAGCCCGGCCAGGATGGCGGCAGTGGCGCTGCGCCGCAGGCACCCGCCCTGGAAGAACACGTACGCGCCGTGTTCGCTCATCTCGTCGGCGTGGCGCGCGACGACGTCGGGATCGATTCCCAGCCCTTCGGGTGGTCTCCAGGACACCGCCATCCTGTCCGTCCACTGGTGCAGGGGCAGTGGATGGTGGAACAGCGTGCGGTACCTCCGGGTGACCCGTCCGTCCTTGAGTCCGATCGTGACGACGGCGCCGTAGCGGCCCGGCTCGCCCGGGGTTTCCATCGGTTCGAAATCGGCGTTGTAGTGCTCCACCTCGATCTCGTACGGGCCGAGAAGCTTCTCGGCCACCAGGGGGTGGGTGAAGTAGAAGGGAGGAAACTTCGCGTCCGAGAAGCAGAACCAGCCCGCCCGGATCCCCAGTTCGGTGATCTCCCAGGCGAGCTGCCGCTGCACGCCCGGCAGGGGCACGGGCAGGACCCGTCCTGCCTCCACCGCCACCGCCGCCTGGTCCGGGATGTCCTCCACCGACTCGAGCTCGGCGGTCAGCGTCGTCCGCGCGCCGCCCGGTGTCCCTTCGAGCGTCGTCCGATCCAGCTCACGGCCCGCGACCGTCAGGACGACCTCCCGTCCGGCAAGCGGGCCGGACGCCGCCACCTGCACCGTCAGCCGCGCCCGCACCACGTCAACCTGCCCGGTGGCGACGGCCGCCGACGGTTCCCCCGGCGCCCGGGCCAGCCGCAGACGGTGCAGCGTGTCAGGGTCCTGCCAGCTCTCTCCGGACGGATACCACATCGCCCGGTCACGTTGCTTGTTGGGCCCTCGCTCCAGGTCGGAGTCGTCAACGATCACGTTCAGGGCCGTCTCCATGCCCATCCGGGGCTCCGTCCGCAGGTTGCTCCAGGGGAGGAGCACCTCGACGGTGTAGCCGTCGTCCCTGACGTGACTGGCGGCCCGGACCTCGAGCGTTCCCTTCTTGAAGCGCGCCGCTCGATGGTCCCCGATGAAGGAGCGCAACTCTTTGAACTGCGGGTCCGCCCCGGGCGCGACCAGAATCTGGTAACGGTTCTGAGAGCCGAGCGACTCGGCGGGGAAAAGCTCGACGCAGTCGTTCCAGAACAGGCCGTCCACCTGCTCGTTCTCTACCGCCGCCTCGTCGGTCACCGTGACGAGCACGAGCAACCCCTCTGTGTTCCAGCCCAGGCGCATGGCCGGGCCGAAGTCCCGCGGAGGGTAGAGTTGCGCCTTCGGGCCGGCCATCAGCTCGACGCGGAAACCGCGATCGGCCCAGTCCTCCCCGCTGCCGTCAATCGCGATGCCGCCCAGACGGGGGACATCGAAGACCGGACGGGCGACTTCTGCGAAGACGGGGCCGCAGAGGAGCAGGGCAAAAGACAGCACTCCAACGATGGTGCGCATACGCATCTCAGCTCTCCGCCAGGAAAGAGTTAAGCGGCACACGAGGCGCCGAAGGTGCATGCAGCCCACCGGCATACGCCCTCACCTCAATCGAGGCCGGCACATTCTACCGCCGGCGAAGTGGACGGGGAAGTGCATCGTCCGCGGAAGCAAAGATCAATCGCTGCCGGAAGGGGTCACCCGGTCTCCTTCCTCGAGATCGGTCGGCGGGCGGAGTATGACCGTCTCCCCCTCCTCCAGCCCCCTGGTGACCTCGTAGTGGTCTTCGCCCACCAGACCCGTCTCGAGCCGGCGCAGGCGGGCCCTGCCGTCTTCCACGACGAACGCCCCCATGCCGTCGGCG
>JASFTU010000271.1:0-4526 GCA_050050635.1 Candidatus Brocadiaceae bacterium | reverse complement strand
TCAGAGCGGCGGCCTCGTCATCGGCAAGCCTTCCTACCTGGACCTCAACGCGGAGGCCCTGCGGTTCTGCGCCATGCTCCAGTTGGAGGAGCAGGTGCACCCCACCGAGGCGGCGATCGAGACGCTCCCTTCCAACCCCTTCGTGGCCGGCCGCGTGGCCATGCAGTTGAGCGGCACCTGGTTGAACAACCAGATACGGGGCCGGAGTGATTTCCGGTGGGACATGGCACCTCCTCCCCGACGGAAGCAGAAGGCGACGCTGGTGTTCGGGGGCAGCCCCGTGATCCACAGCGGCACCGAGCATCCGGAGGCGGCGTGGCGGCTCCTGAAGGCGATGTTGGGCGAGGAATGGCAGCGGGCCATAGCCCGTGAGGCCCGCAACCTGCCGGGCCGCAAGTCCGTGGCGAGGGACCTGCAGATACCGGGGATACCCCCCGGGGTGGACCTCCAGGTCGCGTTCGACGTGGTCTCCTACGCGCGCTCACAGCCCATGGGGCCGAACGTTTCCGAGTGGCTGGAGCAGCCCATCGCGAACCTGCGGGACCGCGTGCTGCTGGGGAGCGTCTCCGGCGACCGGATCCGGGCTGAACTGCAGGAGATGCAGCAGAAGTACGACGAGGCGTGCGGGTACTGCTCGGTTCTCAGGTAGAGGGGGCCGATGGCGGTCGGCAGGAAAGAGCGCAGAACGGAAGTCCTGACGGCGCTGGCGCTCATCCTTCCCAACGTTCTGGGCTTCCTCGTGTTCATGCTCTTCCCCATCCTGGCCTCCCTGGTGCTGTCGTTCTTCCAGTGGTCCCCGCTGCACGGGGCGGGGCGTTTCCTCCAGACCGCCGATTTCATGGGTCTGGAGAACTTCTGGAGCGTGATCGGTGCGCACGGCCATACGGATGGTTCCTGGCATTTGAACGACCCGTTCTTCTGGAAGTACCTGGGCAACACCGTGATCCTCATGGCGGGCATCCCCTTCAGCATCATCGGGTCGCTTTTCCTGGCCAACCTGCTGAACCGCAAGATCAAGGGCGCCCCCTTCTTCATCACCGTCTTCTTCCTGCCCTCGATCGTCGCCGGAGTGGCCACCTTCGTGCTCTGGGGTGTGTTGCTCAACCCGGAGAGCGGCGTGGTCAATGCCATCCTGAGCACGATGGGGCTGGCCGGCCCGATCAAGTCGCTGGCTGCCGCGGTGGGGGTGCAGAATCCGCTGCTGTGGCACCATTCGGAGACCTGGGCCAAGCCTGCCCTCATCCTGATGGGCCTGTGGTCCAGCATCGGCGGTTACAACATGGTCCTGTATCTGGCGGCCCTCCAGTCCATCCCGGACTCCCTCTATGAGGCCGCCGAGATAGACGGCGCGGGGGCGTTCAGCAGGTTCGTCCACATCACCTGGCCGATGGTCTCGCCCACCACGTTCTTCATCTTCACCATGGCCCTCATCCGCGGCTTCCAGGGCGGCTTCTCGGCCGCCTACGTCATGACCCAGGGCGGACCGGCCGGAGCGACCACCACGATCAGCTACTACATCTACAACCTTGCCTTCTCGCGCCGGTTCGAGATGGGCTACGCTTCGGCGGTGGCCTGGATCCTGTTCGTCGTCACCTTCGTACTTTCCCTGGTGAACTGGCGGTACGGTCGTCGGCGGGTGCACGGGGAGATGGGCGTATGAGCGAAGCGTTCCGTGAGGCGTCCGGCGATCGCAGGCGCAGAGGGGGCCGCAGGTCCCCATGGACGCTCCTCGTTTATCTGGTTCTAATCGCCTTTGCGGGCACGACGATCTTCCCGTTCCTCTGGGTGGTCGGGGCCGCGTTCAGGCCGACCGAGGACATAACAAGCAAGCCCCTCCAGATCTTTCCCGATCCGCGCGACTGGACGCTCTCTCCCGAGTTCAGGCCCGACGACATCCGGAACTTCTCGGGGCTGTGCAGCAAGGTAGTGGAGCAGGCCGGGGCCGCCGAGCCGTCGCCGGGGCGCCGGGTCTGGCACTTCCTTTCTCCCGACGGCCGCAGGTTGTTCCACGAATGTGCCTCGGGCACGGAGCTGTCCGAGCCGATCCGGTCGCGCATTGTGGCGGCCCTGAACAGCGTGCTTGGTAGGCGGGGGCTTTACCGGGAGGAGTACTTCAAAGCGGTCGCGGTGCCGGATGAGGCCGATGACCTGCTGCAGCGAGGGCCGGACAATCTGTCCGAGGGGAAGGTCCGGCGGCTGAATCGGCTCATCCTGCAGGCGGCTTACTACCAGGAGGTCAGGGAAGCTCGAGGGCCCTTTGACAACTTCCGGAGGGCCCTCAGCATGGTGCCCTTCGCCCGGTTTTTCCTCAACAGCCTCCTGGTTGCGGTCGCTGTGACTGTTGGCCAGGTTGCCACCAGCGCCTGCGCCGCCTATGCGTTCGCCAGGCTGCGCTTCCCCGGTCGGGACAAGCTCTTCCTGGGGTATCTGGCCACGCTGATGGTGCCCTGGACGGTGGTGATGATCCCCACCTTCGTGATGATGAAGCTCTTCGGCTGGATCGACACGCTGTGGGCGCTGACCATCCCCGCCATGTTCAGCGCGTACGGCACGTTCATGCTGCGCCAGTTCTTCCTGGGCATACCCACGGAGTACGAGGAGGCGGCGAAGATCGACGGGTGCAGCTACTTCGGTATCTTCTGGCACGTCATCCTGCCGCTCTCGAAGCCGGCGCTGGCGACGCTGGCGCTCTTCACGTTCATCGGAAGCTGGAACAACCTTATCGCGCCGCTGGTCTTCATCGTCTCCGAGGAGAAGATGACGCTTCCGCTCGGCCTGACGCGTTTCCAGGGCCTGCGGGATGCCGACTGGGGGGCCTTGATGGCGGGCAGTCTTATGATGCTGATCCCCATGATCGTCCTGTTCGCCGTGGGGCAGCGGTTTTTCACGCGCGGAATCCGCCTGTCCGCCGGAAAGGGATGAGCAGCCTCAGCGGAGGGTGATCGAGAGGGCTTGTCCGGCGGGGACTTCGACCGTTTCGGCGAACGTGACCCGCGCCGTCCTGCCGTCGAAACCGGCGCTCCAGGCCGCCTCCGGCAACGGCTGGCCGCCGACCGTGACCGACTCCACGCCCTCGTTTCCGCGCGCCATGCCGAGCGTTACCTCGGCGCACCGGAAGGTCCCCGTGCAGACGGCGACGCGGAGCTGTTCTGTCCGATCCGAGACCTCGCGCGCGAAGTGCGCCGTGCCGTCGCCGAAGGAGAAGAAGAGCTTCACGTCCTGCTGCGGGACCTTCGGATCGAACCCGTAGGCCGCGCCGCTGATCGTAAGCCCGAGCAAAGCGTTCAGGATCCCCCAGGCGGACATGGGGCGGTAGTAGTGGCCGCCGAACTCGATGTGGTCCCAGTAGAGCCCCCACCGGCGATAGCGGGAGTCCACGTTGTCGATGACGGCCATGGCCTGCTCGTACATATCTTCGTAGATGAGGAACGAGGCGAATGCCAGCTCCACCCCGGACCAGATGGTGTTGGACTGGTCGTGCCAGCAGTCGTCGGGGACCGGATGCAGGAACTCGTCTTCAGGCCACCGGCAGTTCACCAGGCCCCAGGGCTGCATGCTCATGCCGCAGATGCTCTCCAGCGCCTTCCGCACCCGAGAGCGCTCCACGATGCCTCCCGAACCGGTCAGGTGGTTGGTCCACTGGCCGATGAGCTGGTCGGTCAGGCATCCCTCGTCCAGCTCACCGTGCTCCCCGTCGGCGTCGTTGAACAGCCGGTAGTAGCGGCCGTTCCAGAGCTTCTCCTCGAAGCTCTGCCGGGCGCTCTGAAGTACCCTCGAGTACCGCTCGGCGGCCTCTGCGTCGCCGAGGACGCGGGCGGCGTCGATAGCCTTCATCAGCGCGGAGAGCCAGAGCGAAGAGACGTAGGATGAGGCGCCGTACATCTTGAAATTGTCGTAGGTGCACATGGCGCCTTCCATGTCCGGCAGGCAGTCCCCGTCGGCGTCACGCTCCCGCAGAACGTAGTCGAGAGCCGCCTTCACGGAGGGCCACATCTCCTCGAGGTACTCCCTGTCGCCGGTCCAGAAGAAACCTCTGAGCACGAGGATGGCGTACTGGGAGGGCAGGTCCAGGCGGCCCTGCACCGTCTCCTGCACGTCGGTCATGCGGAAGTCCTTATTGATGCCGTGGCCCACCTCGCCCGACGGCGCCTGAAGCTCTCCGTGGGCGCGCATCATGCTCCTGTGCAGTTCCGGGAAGAGGGCGGACACGGACATGGCGCCGTAGATGCTCACGTCCACCGTGACCAGCGGCCCGTACGAGCGCTCCGGTCCGAGGCCCTCCAGGATGCCGAAGTTGCCGTCCCTGGTCAGCCAGCTACTGGTGAAGAAGGTGTTCAGGTGCGAGTTCACCTGGTCGAGCACGAAGGCGGGGGCGCTGCTGTCGTAGAAGTCGCGGAGGAATCGCCGGCTGCGTTCCCGCAGGCCGGCGCGGTTGTCCACCACGTAGTCCGCCACGTCCACGGCCGACTCGAAGAAGTTCGCGTAGTAGCGCCCCTCGATCCGCGTCCGTCCCCGGTTATAGAGGT
>JASFTU010000270.1:0-4538 GCA_050050635.1 Candidatus Brocadiaceae bacterium | reverse complement strand
CTGGAGAGGATGAACGATGCTTGAGTTCCTGAAGGATGCGCCGCTGGAGATCGAAGACCTGTTCCTGCTGGAGGACTTCCAGATCGGGTACCTGCCCGGTTACGTCGCGGAGCGGGAGCTGGCCGCCGCTCTGCACGCTTACCCGTCCATAGCGCGATTCCTTAAGGCGAAGTGCCCCTCGGTGACGGCGTTTATAGACGGGATCATGGCCGAGCACGCGCCTGCCCGGGATGAGGAAGAACTCGAATCCCTCTGCCAAACAGCAGTGCGGTCCATAGACGACCTGCTGGTCTACAACAAGTGCCCTGAGCTCTATGACGCCGCGCCGTTCCACCGATGGGACTTCGCCGAAGTGGTCCGCATAGCTTCACTCGAGGGGAAGGTTGTGATCGACGCGGGTGCCGGAACAGGGAGAGTCGCCCTGGAAGCGGCCGACCCGGCCAAGTGGGTCTTCGCCGTCGAACCCGTCACCAGGCTCCGCCGTTTCATCGCCGAGCAGGCGGAAGGGCTGCGGCTGGGAAATGTCTTCGTGATGGACGGCTTCCTGCACGCGATACCACTGCCATCGGATTTCGCGGACGTGCTGATCACCTCTCACGCCCTGGGGTGGCATCTGGAAGATGAGCTTACCGAATTTGAGCGGGTAGTCGGGGCGGGAGGGCACATCATCCACTGCCCGGGCACTGCCGACAGACCCTCGGATGGGGCGACCCACGACCTCCTGGTCAGTCCCCGATGGGGCTATGACTGGGCACGATACGACGAGGCCGACGGTCCTAAGCGCAAGTACTGGAAGCAGGTCCGGTGAAGAGGCGAGCGGGACGTAACCTCGTTGACGGTTGTTGTGGAATACGGTGGCTCGCCACCTCTTTGCAGACACGGGAGCCGTACTATAGGGTCAGCTGGGCGCATCCCCGGCCACAGGGATAGGGGGGAGCAGATGGTTCACACGGGCTGTTGCGGTTTCCGCATGGCGCAGGACGCTTACTTCGAGATGTTCGATACCATCGAGATCCAGAAGACGTTCTACCAGCCGCCCCGACCGTCCACCGCGGAGCGATGGCGGAGGAAGGCACCGGATGGATTCACGTCCACCTTGAAGGCGTGGCAGTGCATCACGCACTACCCCTCCAGCCCGACCTACCGGCGGGCCAACATCCCGGACGAGAGGAAACGTCGCTGCGGAGGCTTCCAGGCCAATGAGGTAGTGATGGAGGCCTGGCAGACTACGCGGGAGATCGCGCGCATCCTGCAAGCGCCAGTTGTGGTGTTCCAGTGCCCGGCCAGCCTGGAGCCCTCGGGCGAACACCTCGACAACATGCGCCGCTTCTTCCAGGAGATCGAACGTTCCGACCTGCTGCTGGGGTGGGAGCCGAGGGGCGACGCGTGGACAGACGACCTGGTGGCGGAACTGTGCGAGGCGCTCGATCTGGTGCACGTCGTCGACCCGTTCAAGCGACCGCCGGTCAGCGGGTTGGTCAACTACTTGCGGCTGCACGGGGTTGGGGGGTACCGCTACGAGTACACCGACGAGGACCTGGAGGAGCTACGCGGATTCATCGATCGGGACGAGGCGTACTGCATGTTCAACAACTCCTCGATGGTCGCGGACGCGCAGCGGTTCGCCGAACTGGTCTCGGATTGAGCGGGCGGGGGCGACCGATGTCCGGGCGCCTTTGACACAGCGCGCGCACTGACGTACCAATGTCCGCGCTCCCCCAGGCCGAGACGTGTGTGTGACGGAAGGCGCGGGCACTCGAACCGAACTCAGCCGCTGCACTGAACGAGAGGTGCTGCAATGTCGAAAGAGAGTGCCGCAGAGCGGCCGAACATCATCTGGATCATGACCGACGATCTGGGTTACCGGGAGCTGGGCTGTTACGGGCAAGAGATGCTCCGGACCCCCAACCTGGACCGCATGGCCGCCGAGGGAATGCGGTTTACCGACTGCTGTACCGGCTCCCCGCTCTGTGCGCCGTGTCGCAGCGTCCTGATGACGGGCCTCCACACCGGCCACACGCGCGTTCGGGACAACTTCGCGCGCGTCGGTGGCGTTCCTCCGCAGGGTCGCGTGCCGTTGGAACCGGAGGACCTGACGGTCGCCGAACTGCTCAAGGACGCCGGCTACGCCACAGGCATCGCCGGCAAGTGGGGACTGGGCGAGCCCGGCACCGACGGCGTTCCCAACAAGAAGGGCTTCGACCAGTGGTTCGGCTACCTGAACCAGCGCCGGGCACACAGTTACTACCCGGACTACCTGTGGCACAACCAGCAGAAGGTCGAGCTGCCCGGCAACCGCGACGATGGCAGGGCCGTCTGGTCGCACGACCTGATTGCCGAGTTCGGCCTTGACTTCATTCGGGACCATGCCCACGAGCCGTTCTTCCTCTACTGCGCCTGGACGCTCCCGCACGGCAGGTACGAGATACCGGAGCCCGGCCCGTACGCCGATCGGGAGTGGCCCGAAGAGGACCGGGCCTATGCCGCCATGGTGGACCGTATCGACCGGGACGTGCAGGACATCCTCGACCTGCTCAAGGAACTGGACGTCGACGAGCAGACCATCGTCTTCTTCTGCTCGGACAACGGCGCGGCGCGCCGTTGCGAGGGCCTGTTCGACAGTTGCGGCGAGCTGCGGGGCAAAAAAGGGCATGTCTACGAGGGCGGAATCCGCACGCCGATGATCGTACGCTGGCCGGGACGGGTTCCCGCCGGTACGCTGCGGAGCACTCCGTGGTACTTCGCCGATTTCCTGCCCACTGCGGCCGAGCTCGGCCGGACGGAAGCCCCGGAGGACGTCGACGGCCTCAGCGTGCTTCCCGCCCTGCTGGGCGAAGACCAGGACCTCTCCGAGCGAACGATGTACTGGGAGCTTCCGAAGGAGGTGCTCCACCAGGCCGCCCGCCGCGGCGAGTGGAAAGCGGTGCGGATGGGCCCGGAGGGAAACGTGGAGCTGTACAACCTGGACGCGGACCCGGGGGAACAGGTGGACCTGGCGGGCGAGCATCCCGGAGCGGCAGAGGAGTTTGCCGACTATCTCGACGCGGCGCACACCGAGTCGCCGTACTGGCCCGACTGACGTCCGGCCGGGAACCGGGACGGTCTCGCCACGGGAATCCGGCCCGAGGCTGACCGGCAGCCAGGGCTATGCTACCATGGGTGGGACGGAGAGCCGCCGAGAGGCGACCCGTGAAGGGGTCCCGGAGGACCCGGAGCGTCGGTCAAGGATGGAGGGTGTTCAGATGCGTGTGACGTGCTGGGCGATGGCATTGATGCTCATGGCGTTTGTGGGGAGTGATGCCGCCATGGGGGCACAGGTCGTGGTGGACGGTAGCAAGAAAGAGCAGACGATCGAGGGATTCGGCACCTGCCTGATCAGTTGGGTGGACCGGTTCCGCGAGCTCTACCGCACCGAGGAGTTCCAGCGGCTCTACGTGAACGAGGTCGGCTGCAACATGATGCGGGTGAACCTGTGGGGCCCGGTCTCGGAGGAACCCGTCGAGGACTGGCGGGACATCCGATGGCAGGACTTCGACATGTCCATCCAGCGTGCGCGCATATTCGTGGACTTCGGCAAGGGGATACGGCGGTTCGACCCGGACGCCAGGATCATCGGCACCGTATGGACGCCGCCGCCCTGGATGAAGGCCGACAAGTCCTGGAACGACGAGAGCAGCGGAGCCATCCGTGCCGACAGCTACGAGGGGATGCAGAACCGCCTTCTACCCGAGTACTACATGCACTACGCCAAGTGGATGGTCGAGATGGCGAAGATGCACGAGACCATGGAAGCCCCGCTCTACGCCATCAGCCCGGGCAACGAGGTGCAGTTCACGCAGGAGTTCGGAAGCTGCGTCTGGACGGGCGAAGATTACGCCCGAATCGTCGAGTTGCTGGGCGAGATGCTCGAACGAGAGGGCATGGGCCACATCAAGATCTACGGGCCCGAGACGATGACCGGGCACTTCTACGAAGGGGGGACGCCGGCCTACATCGAGACGGCGATGGGCGATCCAGAGGCGCGAACGCACTTCGACGTCATCGCCACGCACGGGTATGAGGACGGCTTCGCCGCCGACACGAAGGCCAGCTCTTCGCGTCGGCTCTGGGAACTCGTGGAGCAGTTCAACCGGCCACTCTGGATGACCGAAGGCGGGACGGGCGGACACGAGTGGCCCGAGCCGCTGCACCAGGGGATCGCCGCGGCGATCCACAACTCCCTCGTCGCCGGCCATTGCTCCGCCTTCGTTCCCTGGCAGATCATCGGCGGAAGGCGAACCGGCCACTGCCTGATGGTCCTGGAGGATGGAGAGCCCGTCTTCACCCCCAAGACGGCGGCGGCCATGCACTACTTCCGCTTCATCGGGGCCGGATGGACGCGGGTGACAGCCGAGCCCGCCTACGGCGACGTCAAGGCGAGCGCCTACACCAGCCCGGAAGGCGATGCGCTCACGATGGTGCTCCTGAACCCCACGGACCGGACTCAGACGGTCACTCTTGCGCTGAGGAACGTGCCGCGGCTTGGCCGGGTAGAGGTC
>JASFTU010000269.1:0-4539 GCA_050050635.1 Candidatus Brocadiaceae bacterium | reverse complement strand
GAGTTCGCCCGTTGCCCGGCCCGCGCCGTCTCGTGCCTCCCCCGGGCTCCAGTGTTCCGGAGTTTGCGCTGCCTGGCAACCACGGGAATGTGGGGGAGCGCCGGCGATTCATCGAGCAACGGGCCGCAGCAGCGGAACGGCGTCTTCCGGGCGTTGACAGGGGGTCCGTCGCGGGCCAGAATCTGCGTGGGACTCACGCCAGGGCAAGAGCTCACTGCGGAGCATGGCCAGGTGAAGGTCGAAACCAGGCCCTCCGGCATCCACGGCACCGGTGTCTTCGCCACGGAAGCAATCCGTCGCGGGGAAGTGGTGCTGCACATCGACGATTCACGGATCGTGGATGGCGACCATCCGGTCCGGGAGGATCTGGGGGAGAGTCCGGATCACTGCGACTGGCTTCCCGATGGCACGACCGTCCTCATGCAGCCACCGGAGTGCTATATCAACCACTCCTGCGGCCCGAACGTGTTCGTCTACTCTGTCGGCCGGACACGTTTCGTTCTGGCGTCCCGCCGCATCTGCACGGGCGAGGAGATCGTGTATGACTACGCAGTCAACGCAATCAACGGGGATACATGCGGCCGATGAGCGGCCCTCAGGATTCCCCCCGCGATGTGTCCCTTCCGTGAGGCCCTGGCGCTGAGTTTTGCCAATACCCACAATACGGCGGCTGGTCCCAGGAGGAATCTGCCATGGCAAAGCCACGAGTGAGGTTGCTGGTAAATGGCTTCGTTACCTGCGTCGGCCTGGCGGGACTGATCCTGCTGATGCCCTCGGGGATCGGCTGCGGGAGGGAGGAGCCCGAAGAACCGGGCGCGGCCGAAGTGGCGCCCGAGGGCGAGCGCGTCACCCTGCCTCCCTATCCGGCTTCCCTCTCCGAGCAGAGCTCTCCGCGGGAGGTCGTCGGGGTCCTGATCGAGGCACTCGATGAGGAAGACACGCAGACGCTGCAGGGCCTTGTGGCCGTGGAGGCCGAGATGGAGGCCGTGCGTGCCATCTACCGCCGGCATGGACGACAGCCGAAGCAGACCCCGGCGGACGTGGCAAGCATGACGGCCACGGGGTGGCAGTTGACCTACGCGTTCTTCGAGGCCGGCCAGAGCACGGTGGACCGGTCCGACGTGCAGGGGGACCGCGCGACCGTCTTCGTGACGGGAAGAAGAGGCGACGGGAGCACCGTGCGCCTGAGGGCGGACCTCGTGCGCGAGGAAGGGGTCTGGAAGGTCCTCGCCGGCCTCGAGAGCGGAGGCCGGTAGCAGGTCAGCGACGTCGGCCGGCGCGCGGCGTACGCGGGCGACTGCGGCGCGCAGAGGTCCGGCCGTCCACGATGGTCGTCTCCCGCCGGGTATCCGCGACCCGCCCGCAACTCGGTGGTACAATGTCAGCCTCCCAGGCTGGACGGCCGCCCGGGCAGCGGGTACTCCAGTCGCACGATCCGCCTGACGGCTCGCCGGGCCGCTCCGCTTGGCACGCGGCGCCGGTCTTGCTACCCTCCCTGTGAGAGCCAACCGGGGATGAGGGGACATCATGAGACGCAATGCAGGTCCGGTGTCGGTGTTCGCGACGGTCGGTGCGCACTTGCGAGGCGCGGTCACCCTTTCCGTGCTCTCTCTTTTGACGCTGCCTACAACGGCGCCGGCGACGGGGGCGACCGTGGACTACTCGGACGGGTTCGACGGCGCCGCGATGGCGCTCAACGCCGGGGCCGCCGTGGTGGACGGTCACCTGCGGTTGACCGACACTTCCAGCGGCGGGCAGTCACGCTCGGCGTACCATCGGCACAAGGTGCCGGTCGACCGCTTCGTGACGAAGTTCACTTACCGGGCCAGCCGGGTCCGCAGCAACCCGTGCGGCGGATGGACCTTCGCGCTGCAGAACCAGGGCCTCGACGCCGTCGGACGCAGCAAATCAACGGGCACGTGCGGCTGGGCGCCCACGAAGCCCAGCATCGCGCTGCGCATGACTGCGGGCTGCAGCATGATGCTGGTGAAGAACACCGCACGCGGCGGCTCGGAGGAGATCAAAGGCGGCCCTATGCGCCCGGAGGTGGGTGACTTCAGGAGCGGCGACCCCTTCGAGTTCCTGCTCGCCTACGACGGGGCGGTCCTGCACCTCGTGGTCACCAACCGGCGCACCGGCGACAGCTACTACCAGCACTTCAAGGAGGGCCGGGAGGGCGGCAGGCCCCTGGAGATCGGCGTAGTTCTGGGGGCGGACACGGCGTGGGCCGGGTTCACCGCGGGCACCGGCTCGAAGGAGGAGAGGCGGTACGTACAGGAGGTGGAGACCTGGTCCTGGTGGGCGGACGAGCGCGAGATTCCCCCGGTGGCCGGGTTCGAGCTCAATGCGCTCTCGCCATGCCAGGCCCTCAACGGCAACGTGGTCCGTGCCCGGGCTCCTTACGAAGTCCGGTTTGCCGGAGACACGAGCTTCGACGTCGATGGATCGGTCGTCCGCTATGAGTGGGATTTCGGCGACGGGGAAACCGCGGAATCGCCCCGGCCGTCCGCCCGGCACGTATACGAACGGGCCGGCAGTTATGACGCCAGCCTTGTCGTGGTGGACGAGGACGGAAACCGGTCCCACGCTCGCTGCATCCGGATCGTCGTCGGTGAGGCGCTTGAGGCGGTGATCGAGCCGACGCGGACGGGCGGAGTCGCACCGCTGTGTGTGTTCTTCGACGGCACGAAGACGGCCGGTCTGGCGGGCGGTGATTTCCTGAATGCCCGTTTCGCCTGGGATTTCGACGTGGAAGGCACCGATCCGGACGGGCGCTACGAACACGGGGAGGGCTTCGTGGCCGCCCACGTTTTCGAGCAACCGGGCACCTATCGGGTGCGGCTCGCCGTGACCGACGTTTCGGGGGAGAAGGCCACCGCCGAGACGGAAGTCAAGGTGGACCCGGTGGACGCCAGTTGGACGACTTACCACGTCGCATCCGACGGCGACGACGCCAACCCGGGCACGCTCCAGCGACCGAAGAAGACCCTCCGCCGTGCGCTCGAGGAACTCGCCGGCCCCAAGGTGCGCATCCGGCTCAGGCGGGGCGATACCTGGCGCCTGGACCAAGCCCTGACCCTGTCGGCCGACGGCCCGGTCATCGTGGACAGCTATGGTGCTCCGTCCGACGCCCTGCCGCTGATCAGGGGCACCTGGGTGGACGGCGCTTACCGGATGATCCGGATGCGGGGCAGCGACTGGCGCCTGATGCACGTCGCCGTGCTGGCCGGCAGCAACAGCTACCGCAACCCCCGTCAGCCGGGCGGCGTGCATCTGAGCGGGCGCGACAACCTGGTGGCCGGCGTGCAATTCAGCAAACTGGGTTCCTACATCTCTCCGCTGTATGGCGTCCGCAATGCCATCTACGACAGCTTCGCCGCCGATGCCGGTCCGTATTTCGTGTACGGCTCCCGGTCCCGGAAATTCGCCATCATCGGGAACGACGTCGAGGTCGAGAGCGATCACGACGAGCACGTCATACGCTTCCAGGGCGGCCACAAGGGCTACATCGCCCACAACAAGCTGCGGGCCAAAAAGACCAAGAGCAACGTCCAGTTGCGCGGCGATACCAGCCAGGTGGTCGTCTTCGACAATGACTTCTTCGGACGCGGCTCCGGCCCCCATCCGCAAAACGACGCCAGCGAGGAATACGCCCACCATATCGTCTTCGAGGGCAATCGCTTCCTCTACGAACCCGCTTACGAGGGAACTCGTTTCGCGGCGGCCGGCACTGCTGTCGGCGTGAAGGCCCGCCACGTGGTAATCCGCAACAACCTGGCGGTCAACTACGGCCGGCTCTTCGCCGTCGGCGCGCACTGTTGGGTCGGCCCGTCGGTGAACGTACGGGTGTACAACAACACTGTCTATGCCGACGACACGGGGGGCGTGCACAGCGGCCTTCTCTGCAGCATCTACGAAGCGCGACTGGTCACTGTGCGGAACAACCTCGTGTTCAATACCGTCACCACGCCTCCGAAGTCCTGGGTGCGGCTGTTGGCGGTGAGCGAAAAGGCGCTTGAGACACTGAGGGCCGGCCACAACCTGTACTGGGCGCCCGCGTGGGACGATGGCGAGGGCCTGGTCCGGATCGACGGTGAGGGCCTGTCTCTGGCGCAGTGGCGCGATCTCGGTTTCGGGCAGGGGACGTTGATGACCGACCCGCTCCTGACGTCCACCGACCGTGCCGGCGCCGAGTTCATGCGTCTGCGATCCGAGAGCCCGGCCATTGACGCCGGCGCCGCGGTCCCGGTGTTTATTGATCTGGCGGGCAACTCCAGGCCCGAGGGTGAGGCGCGGGACATTGGCGCGTTCGAGTACCCGGCGGGCGGGGGTGGCTCTTGAATGGGCGAAGGGGAGGCTTTGCAGATGAACGATAGCGCAGGTGACGTTCGGATGCTGCGCAGGGCGGACGGCAAAATGCCGGCGCCGGGATCCGGAGCCCCGGACCTGAGAGGCGATGCGTGCCGCCGCGCCGGCTAGAGCCGGCGCTCGATGAATTGGCCGGGGCGAAGCAGAAGCGCTCAGAGCTGCGCCGTCATG
>JASFTU010000268.1:0-4547 GCA_050050635.1 Candidatus Brocadiaceae bacterium | reverse complement strand
CGCTCGCCCTGGCGATCTTCCTCACCGGCGGCCTGACCCTGATCGGCATGGCTCCGCCCCTGCTGATGCGCCGCCTGTTGAACGACGTGGCCCGTGAGGGAAACTGGGGCATCTTCCCACTGCTCATGACCCTCCTGTTCGCCGTCCCGCTGCTCCGGGCCGTCGTCAACGTGGCCAACAGCATCACACTGAACCGCGTCGGGCTCGGCATCATCGGCAAGACGCGCCGGCGGATGTTCAGGCACCTGATGCGCCTGAGCATGAGGTTCTACAGCGAGAACCCGGCGGGCAGCATCAATCAGCGCCTGATGGGCGACGTGGGCACGATCTCGGGCGTGGTGACGGGCGGCCTGATATCGCTGCTGACCGATACGGTGGCGGTGGGCTTCGCGGTGACCATCATGCTGAAGCTCAACTGGAAGCTCTCCGCGCTGACCTTCGCGTTATTGCCCCTCTACTACCTGAACTACCGCTTCTTCAGCAAGCGCATCCGTCGGACGACGGCCCAACTCCGCTCTCACGTGGACCACATCTCCTCGATGCTTCAGGAACGGCTCAGTGCCCACGAGCTGATCCAGGCCTACGGGCAGGAGAAAGCGGAGGCCACGCACTTCTCCTCGCGCGCCAAGCAGATCATGGACTCCGCGGTTCGTGGTTCCACCTACAGCATATCTTTCAACCAGCTCTCCGCCTTCATCAACAAGATCGGCAACACGCTCATCTACTGCGCCGGCTGCTACTACTTCGTCAAGGGCACGATGGGGTACGGCGACGTGGTGGCGTTCTGCGCCTACGCCACCCAGCTTCTGGGCCCGGTCGTCCGGTTCGCCAACGTAGCCAACCAGTTCGCGCAGGTGGGGGTCTCCATCGACCGCGTGAACCAGATCCTGGAGCGTGAGCCGGCCATAGCGGAGATGCCCGAGGCGAAGCCCGTCGAGCAGCTCCGCGGCGACGTCCTTATCGACGGCGTCACGTTCGGCTACGAGGAGGACGCCCCGACGCTGAAGGAAGTGCACCTGGAAATCCCCGCCGGGACACACCTCGCCCTGACCGGGCCGACCGGTGCCGGGCGAACGACCATGGGCATGCTCCTCAGGCGCCTCTACGATCCGACCGACGGCAGCATCTCGGTGGACGGGGAGAACATACGCAACTACCGCCTGGGTGCCTACAGGGCCGCCGTAGCCATGGTGCTGCCCCAGACGGCCATCTTCGACGGCACCATTCGTGAGAACCTCCTCTACGGCAAGCCCGATGCCACCGAAGAACGGATGCTGGAGGTGGCCGGGGCCGTGGGGCTGGATGAGTTCGTGGCGGAGCTGGCCGACGGCTATGACGCGCGTGTGGGCACGGGAGGCCTGCAGCTCTCCACCGGGGCGAGGCAGCAGATAGGCATTGCCCGCGCTCTGATCAGTGAACCCCTCGTGCTGATACTGGACGAGGCCACCGCTTCGCTGGACCCCGAGTCGGCGGACAGAGTCATGGCGGCCGTCCGCCAGGCCATGGCCGGCCGAACGTGCGTCCTGATCGTCAGCCGCCTGCTGATGGCACGGGAGGCCGACCGGGTGGTGGTCATGCACGAGGGCCGGGTCACCGAAGCGGGAAGTCACGAGGAGCTGGTCGCCACCGCCGACAGCCTCTACCGCACCATCTTCGGAGCGCAGTACGGGGAAGACCGATTGCCCCCTCCGCGCGTGGAGGACGGGTGATGCGATTGCTATGGCGACTGATCAGGACCGAGCTGAGGAGGCACGCCGGGGGGCTGGTGGTGCGCTTCCTGATCGCCGCCATGGTGGCGGCCGCGCCGTACGGGTTCAGCATGTTGGGCAGGTGGCTGGTGAACGAGGCCCTTCAGGTGCAGGGCCCGCCCAGGGCACAGGCCGCCGCAGCCGCGGGCGGAGAAGAGGTCGAGGCGGCCGCCGCGGGCATCTCCATCGAGTGGCGGGCCAAGACCACGGAGGAGAAACTCCGCCTGCTGGGCATCTTCTTCGCTGTCAGCATCGGAGCGCACGTCATCCTCACGGCACTGAGCGCCCTGGCGGAGATCCTCAACTCCCGGATGGTGCACCGGATGACCTTCCGCCTGCGAGCCCGTCTCTACGAGAAACTCCAGTCGCTGGACATGTCCTTCTTCGCCCGCGAGCAGGTCGGCCAGCTGATGACACGCGTGCTCGACGACGCCGGCGCCATCCCCGGCAACCTCACCAACCTGGTGATCAACTTCTGCACCCAGGTCTGCATGCTCGGACTGGGCATCGTGCTGCTGATGAAACTCAACCCCCGCACCGGCCTGATAGCCCTGGCCGCGCTGCCGTTCTACGCGCTCACCTGCGCCTTCTTCCTGCCCCGCATGAAGCGCAACACCGAGGAACTGCGCATCAAGGGGGCCGCGCTCAACGGGCACCTGGTCGAGAAGCTCTCCAACGTCCTTACCATCAAGAACTACGCTCAGGAGGCGAGAGAGACGGAGACCTTCGACCGGATGCTCGCCCACAACCTGGCGCTCTCGAGGCGTCAGCAGAGGCTCAACCTGCTGTTCAACACGCTGACGACCCTCATCACGGCCGGCGGGACGCTCGCCGTGCTCGCCTTCGGTTTCCTGAGCATCCGCGCGCAGGAGATGGAACTGGGCGACGTGCTGGCCTCGTACCAGATGACCGCTCTGCTCTTCGTGCCGATCAGCTCCCTGGTGGGCCTGACCACGGTCTCCCAGACGCTCCAGGTGCTGGCCGGGCGCGTGTACTCGGTGCTGGACGCTCCCGCCCTGTTCGCACAGCCCGGCCCCACCGAGGAACTCGGAGAGGTCCGTGGCGAGATCGAGTTCGACGGCGTCTCGTTGCGCTACACCGAGGGCGGACCGTTCGCCGTGCAGAACGTCGACCTTGCCATCCCGGCCGGGGCGACGGTGTGCATCGTGGGACCGACCGGCTGCGGCAAGAGCACTATCCTGACGCTGCTGACCCGTCTCTACGACCCGAGCGAGGGCGTGGTCCGGTTGGACGGCCGGGACATCCGCGAATTGCCCGCCAACCGGCTCCGCAGGGCCATCGGCAACGTGCTGCACGACTGCCCGGTCTTCACCGGCACACTGGCCGAGAACATAGCATACGGCGCGCCCGACGCGAGCCGGGAGGAGATCGAGGAAGTGGCGCGCACCGTCGGCCTCGATGAGTTCGCCGATTCGGCCCCGGAGGGCTACGAGACCGCCCTGGGGCGCGGGGGCGTCGCCCTGAGTGCCACGGAGCTGGCACGCCTCGGGCTGGCCCGGGCCATCATCACGCGACCGGCCGTCCTCACCATCGACGACACGTATGCCACCATCCCCGAGGAAGTGGAGCGACCCCTGCGCAGCGTCGTGCGCTCTTGCCTCAGCGGCAGGACGATCTTGATCGCATCCTCCCGGCTGTCCGTCTGCGAGGACGCGGACATGGTCGTCGTCATGCGCAAAGGCCAGGTCATCGAGATGGGAACGCATGCCGAGCTGTTGGGACGGCCGGGCCTGTACCGGCGGATGTACATCCGACAGATGGGACTGGAGGCACTGGAGGATGGAGCGGCGGAAGGCGGCCCCTGACCGTTGCCCGGGCGCGGCCCGACCGGTCGGATTGACCTCCCGCGGCGGCGCCCGTAGAATGAGCCGAGCGGGCAGCGGTCGGCTGTGCGACCCGGCCCGTGCCATCACCCAGCCAGCGACCGGATCCCCGCATGGAAGAGCCCCGACGGTTCCACTACGAGAGCCTGCAGCACCTGTGCGAGGAACTCGATCGGCTCGGGCTGAGCCTGCCGGTCAGTGAGCGTATCGCCATCCTCTCCGAGCCCGTCCCGGTCGGGCCGAAGCAGGTCCCCAATCGGCTGGCCGTCCATCCGATGGAGGGCGCCGACTGCTCGCCCGAGGGGACGCCCGGTGAGTTGACGCGGAGGCGCTATCTCCGCTTCGCCGCCGGGGGAGCCGGGCTGATCTGGTTCGAGGCGTGCGCCGTGGCGCCGTCGGGACGCGCCAACCCGCGGCAGATGATGCTGACCGAGCAGAACGTGGGGGAGTTCACGCGACTTCTCGCCGAGGTGCGACAGGCCGCGCGGCAGACGATGGGCCCGGATCACGAGCCCGTCCTCATCCTGCAGTTGACACACTCCGGTCGGTTCAGCAGGCCCACCGGACTCCCCCGGCCCGTACTGGTTCACCATTCCCCCGCGCTGGACCGCTGGCAGGGGCTCACTGGCGACTACCCCCTGGCGACCGACGAGGAGCTGGACCGGCTGCAGGAGGAGTACCTCCGGGCGGCGGACCTGGCCGCGCGGGCGGGATTCGACGGCGTGGACGTCAAGGCCTGCCACGGCTACCTCGTCTCGGAGCTGCTGGCGTCCTTCACCCGCACCGACAGCCGCTACGGCGGCGCGGACTTCGGGCACAGGACGCGCTTCCTGCGCCGGGTTCACGCAGGGATCGCCGCAGAACAGCCCGGGCTGATCGCCACGTGCCGATTGAACCTGTGGGACTCGATCCCCTACCCGCACGGCTGGGGAGCGGACCGGGAGGACGCCCGACG
>JASFTU010000267.1:0-4555 GCA_050050635.1 Candidatus Brocadiaceae bacterium | reverse complement strand
CGTAGTGCATCAGACGCCCGCCCCGCCGTACCAGGTGCGTGTCCTGCAGGTCGGACTCCAGATAGACGGCGACCCATCCGGCCACCAGTTCGATTACGGGACGGGGCCCGCTGCGATCCCAGCTCTTGATCGCTTCGCGGGTGGCCGGAGTCAGCCAAGAACGTACCCGCTCGGCGGGTCCGCCGGCGATCAGGTAGCGGCTGCGGAAGGAGGGGTCGTCCTCGAAACTGAGGCGGTAGAGGCCCCGCACTCCGACGGGGCCGCCGAACCAGTCCTCCCGGTAGAGCCGGAACCGGGCCGAGCACCCAACGGGGGCCCGCGCCAGTGCCACCAGGTAGGTGGGCGTGGGAAGGCCGACGTCGGGTGAGGAACGCGGCCGGTGGAACGTGCAATCGAACATCAGGCGTTCCGGCCGGGAGCTCCTCTCGCCGATCAGGTTGCGTACCTCCCGGACGGGGCTCTTCTCGAACAGGCTGCACGGGGGCAGCCGGCCGAAGACCTCCGTTCCGGCGTCGCCGAAGTAACGCATGTCCAGTTCGTCTGCGAGCCGCCGCATGCGCGAGCCACGAACTTCCTCGGCGGCTGAGTGGCTGCGGACGAGCCAGAGGACGAACACCACCGCCGTGACGAGGAGGACAACGGCGAGCGCGATTGTCCAGCCTGTGGCCTGCTCCATCTCCCCTCCCGCGGCCTCCGGTCTGTCGTCACTATATCAGGGGCGGCGGACGGCCTCAATACTTGCCCGGCCTGCATTGCAACGGTAGTGCATTCGGCTAAAATGGCCAGGCGGGCAGCGGTCGGCTGAGACGAGTCCGGCGGGGCGCCGAGCACTGCACCGGGAATTCGGCTCCCTGAACCGAGAGGCACACCCGGCATGGCCGAGAGATGCGTACTGCTGAGCGTGGGCGACGACTCCGGTGACCTCCATGCCGCGAACCTGATGCGGGCCATGCGCGAGCACGAACCGGACGTCCGCTTCACCGGGTTCGGCATGGAGCGGATGGTCGCCGCCGGGCTGGCGCCGCTCGGCGAGCAGGGGGGCAGCGCGATGTGGTTCCGGAACCTCCTCCGGCTGGGCCGCTATCGCCGCCGCCTGGAAACGTGTCGCAGCATCCTCCGGGACGGCGGCGTGGACCTGGTGGTGCCGGTGGACTTCGGCGGGTTCAACCTTTACCTGTGTCGCGAGGCCGCCCGGCGCGGAGTGCCGGTCTTCTACTACATCCCGCCGCAGGTGTGGGCTCACGGGCGCTACAGGCTGAAGAAACTGCGCAAATGGACCACACGCTGCGGCCTGATCTACCCGTTCGAGCGGGAGCTGTATCGGCGGTGGAGCGTCGGGGCCGAGTACGTCGGCCACCCGCTCTTCGACGCCATCGAGCAGAATCCGCCGTCGGAGGAGGCCGTCTCCCGGCTGCGCGAGCGCTTCGGCGACCGGCTCGTGGCTATCTTTCCCGGCAGCCGGATGCAGGAGGTCCGGGCGCACGTGCCCCTCATCGTCAGGTGCTGCCGGCGGCTCCGGGCGGAGGTAGCCGGCGTGACGTTTGCCCTTCTATCCCCCACGGGTGTCAGGGCGGAGGCCGAACGGCTCCTGCCGGGTGAGGCTCTGGAGATCGCCGTTCTGGAGGACGTGCGGCCGGTGGAGCTGGCGCGCGCCTCCCACGTCTGCATTGCCAAGTCCGGAACTGTCACCCTGGAGATCGCCACGCAGCAGACCCCGACCGTCATCTTCTACCGGACCAACCCGTTCACCCACTTCATCGCACTCGGGTTGTCCGAGACCCCTTACGCGGGCATCGTGAACGTGCTGGCCGGCCGCATGGTCTGTGCCGAGAAGGTCATGTCACGGGACGATCACGAGTGGCTGGCCCGGCAGGCGCTGCGGCTGCTGAAGGACCCGGAGGCGCACGCCGCGTGCCGTCGAGCGATGGGGGAGGCGCTGGAGGGTTTCGCCCGGCCCGGTGCATCCGCGCGGGCGGCCGAGAGCGCTCTGGAACTGCTGCAGCCGTGTTGACGCGCTCCTGCGCAGGGCGTCCATTTGACGCTTCGGGGGGCCGGATGTAGATTCGGGGGTAATCCATTGCGCTCCCCTGGACAGGAGATCCGACGTTGGCGAAGAGGAGGCGGGTCTGGCCGCGACGCATTCGTCGCGTCGTCCAGGCGGCGGCGTTTCTGCTTGTCCTGGCGTTCATCGTCTGGATGCCGGCCCTCATCGAGGGACGGGGGCGCGGGGACTGGCTGATGCGATTCAGCCCGTTCAGCGGGCTCTCCGCCTCCATCTCGGCCTGGGAGCTGATAGCCTTCTTCTGGCCGGCCCTCGTGTTGTTCGTGCTGGCGCTTGTGCTCGGCCGGTACTTCTGCGGCTGGCTGTGTCCTCTGGGTGCGACGCTGGACGTTGCGGATCGTGCCCTGGGACGCCGGCGCGCTCTGCCCTCGGTCCCCGAGGACGGCCCCTCCTTCGAGCACGTGCGCGGCCGGCGGCTCAAGTACTACGTGCTGGCGGGCTGCCTGGTGGCCGCCTTCCTCGGCGTGTCCGCCTTCGGCCTGCTCGACCCGCTCTCCATCGCCGTGCGCAGCTACGTGGTGGTCGTGCACTCGTACGTCGTCGAGGGCCTGGTTTCGCTCTTCGGTGCCTTCGGGCTGACGGGGGCGGCGAAGGGGACGCGCTCGGCGCTGATTGCCGAGACGACCCCGCTCTTCGGAATCCATCTGCTCACGCTCCTGGTCTTCCTCGTCGTGCTTGGCCTGGAGGTCGTCCGTCGGCGTTTCTGGTGCCGGTACCTGTGTCCTCTCGGGGCGATGTATGCCCTGGCCGGCACGGTGGCTCGCACGAAGCGCTCCGTCTCGGAGGAGTGCATCGAGTGCGGTCAGTGCGTCCGGGCGTGCCCCACGTCGTGCATCTCGCCGGACGGTCACAGGACGCTCAACGGGGAGTGTATCCTGTGCCTGGACTGCCAGGCCGTCTGCCCGACGCGCGCGGTGAGCTTTCTCTCGTCAACCCCTGCGGAGCAAGCCGAGTCGGTGGACCTGAGCCGCCGGGGGGCGTTGACGGCCGTTGCGGCCGGCGCCCTGGCATACCCGGCGTTCCGGCTGAAGCCCGCCGCCGAGCTGGCCAAGGGCGATCCGCTGATCCGTCCCCCGCTGGCCGGGAAGGACACCGAAGCGTTCCTGGCGAAGTGCCTTCGGTGCGGCCAGTGCATGCGCGCCTGTCCGACGCACGTCATCCAGCCGGCCGGCCTGCGCGCGGGGCTGGAGGGCCTGTGGACACCCCACCTGGTGCCCCGACTGGGATACTGCGTCTACGAGTGCGATGCCTGCGGGAGGGCGTGCCCTTCCGGTGCCATCCCGCGCTTCACCCTCGAGGAGAAGCACCGCAGTGCGATGGGTCTGGCCTACGTGGACCGCGTCCGCTGCATCCCCTGGCGGGGGAACCAGCGGCGGGACGAGGAGGGCTTCGTGGCGGATGACCACAACTGCGGCGTCTGCGAGGAGGTCTGCCCCGTGCCGGGCAAGGCCATCCACTTCCGGCGGGTCTATGGTGGAGGGGGACAGGGCGAAGGGCGCGGCCGGGCCGCGGGGGACGGGCGCCAGGAGCTGAGGCTTCCCTACGTGCGCGAGGAGGCGTGCGTGGGATGTGGCTTCTGCGAGGCCTCCTGCCCGCTGCAGGGCGAGGCGGCAATCCGCGTCACCGGCGGCTACCGCGAATTGCCGCCGCCGGAGGAGGCCGCCGAGGCCGCTCCACCGACCGCACAGGCGCTCCCGAAGAGCGTCGCCGGCTTCCGCCTGGCCGGGCCCGTGACCACCTACACCGGCGGCGACGAGCTGTTCGACTACATCAACGGCGGTGCCGAGCCGTACCTGACCTTCAACTTCATCCGGGTCTCGACGGCCGAGTACACCGACGGCGAGAACACGCTGAAAGTGGATCTGTGGCAGTTTGAAACGCCGGACGACGCCTTCGGGGCCTTCGCCAAGGACCGGCGCGGCGAGTCGGTCAACGTCGGCGATGAGGGCAGCATGCAGCGCGCCTCGCTCTGGGCACGCCGCGGGCCCTACGTGATCGCCATCCTGGACATGGGGCAATCGGCGCCGGACGGCGTGAAGAAGCTGGCCGCCGCGGCCCTCGAGGCGACGGGGGCGAAGCCCGCTCCCCGACCGGGTATCTGCCGTCGGCTGCCTCGGGAGGACCTCGACGAGAGCAGCGTCATCTTCATGCGCGATGAGGCGCCGCTTTTCAACGTCACCCTCTCGGAGAACTGGATCGAGGACGGCACCTTCGGCATCACCGGCGGGGCGGTCGGCGCCTACGGTGCCTACCGGCTGCGCGAAGATGATAAGCCGGCGGGAGTCCTGCTGATCGAGCATGCCGATGCGGAAGCGGCCCGGGCGGCCGCGGAGCGACTGGCGGCCCAGAGGGACGAATGGGGCGACCAGCGCGTTGCGGAGGAGCCGTACGTGGTCTTCGGGGCGGCCGGGGACAACTACTGCGTCATCGGGACGAAGGGGCGGCGCTTCGCCGCTGCCTTCTTCATGCCCTCAGGGCGAGTCGGTGAGGAAC
>JASFTU010000266.1:0-4559 GCA_050050635.1 Candidatus Brocadiaceae bacterium | reverse complement strand
TGACCTCCGGGGCACCGCCCGTCAGTACTCGATCAGGTAGTAAGGTGTCCTGTCGCGGGTCCCGTCGATGACCAGACTGCCGTCCTCGACCGGCAGCGTGCGGTCGGTCGGCATGCCGTCGTGGTCCAGCAAGATTACCTTCGGGTCGCCCGGCCGGCGGAGCGTGATCGTGGCCTTCACCGGTTCCATCAGGACGGGTGCCCCGCCCTTCTCCAGCAGCTCCGTGCCCTCCTCGCTGACCTTCATGCCGGTGTTGCGCGCCCGGGCGATGGCGACCACCAGCAGGCGGTCGGCGGAGGCGATCTCCTCGTCCTGCCCCACGGCGGTGACGTAGATGGCCCCGTAGTCGCAGTGCGGCGTGATGGTGACCTCGGCCAGATCACATGTCTGCCCCCGGGCGAAGCCGACCACCGCCTTCGTGCCCGCGGTGTCCATGGTGAAGTGGCCGTCCAGTTTCGCCTCCCCCTCGCTCCACCGGAGCTGTCCGTTGGAGGCGACGATGGTTCCGTCCTCGCGGTAGGTGCCCAGATCGAACCGCGGCGTGTCGCGGTAGTCGTCCGTGAACTCCACCACACAGCGCGCCGCGGCCAGCGTTCGGGCCGGGACCTTGTCACTGTCGAAGGTCTTGACGTCGTGCTCCTGCGTGACGCGGTCCTCGAAGCCGAGCCTGCCCCCGTGGAGGGACGGCACGTGGACGTAGCGCTTCGCCAGCACCTCGGACTCCTCCACGTCGCCCCGGAGCACCTGCCGCGCCACGGCCGGGAAGACCCCCAGCACCTGAGGGGCGGTAACGTCCCAGCGGTGACCCCCGAGCCGGTTGCTGAAGGTACCGTCGTCCCGGTTCTGGAACATGTAGGAGACGTCCCAGCCCTGCAGGCCCATCGCGTAGGCGCCCATGATCGCCGGTCCTTCCACCCCCCACTCGTTGGGGAACACGTGGATCCACTCCGACAGCATGAAGGGACGGTCGCCGACCTGCTGCATCCCGGCGCTCAGCATGCCCGAGCCCGGAGTTCGGAGCATGGTGGCGTTGTTGATCTTGCCCTTGCCGCCGCCACCGAAGTAGTTGTGCCGGTCGATGAGGCCGACCCGAGAGTCGGAGTGCAGGTTGTAGTAGTGGCTGAACGCGCGCCCGGCCTGCCAGTTGGACCCGAGGATCTCCCCTTCGTAGCCGGTTCCGCGTATGGCCGCCACGTAGCGGTCGTAGAACTCGTTCTGGATCTGGTAGAGGAACAGCATGGTGTCGAACAACCGCCGGCGCTTCGGTGCCTGCGAGCCGGCCATCTGGTTCGGGTCGTAAAACCAGGGGTTCCCGGCCGGGGCGATGTTGCGCTTGCTCAGGTGCTCTCCCTCGAATCCCTCGTTGGCGAAGGAGTCGATTGCCTCCCCGCCCCAGGCCTCGATGAGGCCCTCGTGGCTGCCGTACCGCTCCTTTAGCCAGTCGCTGAACCGTTCCGACGCCCGTCTGCGCAGCGTGGGCACGTTCTGCAGTTTGCTCAACGTCCCGTAGAAGAGCGCGCTGTCCTCGTTGAAGAGTTCGATGCAGAACACCGCCGGGTCCTCGGCATAGGTCAGGCCGGTGTAGGGGTTCCTGTGCTCCAGGAGTCGGGTGACCTGGCGTATCTGGAGGTCCTGCAGCTCGCGCGAGAGGAAGACGCTGCCGTGGCCGGTGCGCAGGCGCCTGTTGCCCCGCATCTCGCCGAACTCGTCCATGTAGGGAACGTATCGGCGGTCGGCCGGCCCGAGCTTCACGCCGAACGTCGAGGAGAGCAGCACGTAGATGCCCTCCTCCTTCAGCCGGGCGACGAAGTAGTCCATCCGGTCCAGCTTCTCCGGGTCGAACTCGACGAAGCTGTCCTCGGACTGTATGCCGGCCCATCCCGGACCGTCAGCGTACTTGTGCAGACGTACGGAGTTGATGCCGTACTTGGCGTAGAACGCGGCGCGCTTCTCGGCCATCTCCCTGTCGGGCGCACAGGCCGAGTAGCAGTTGTTGACGCCCCAGAGCTTGACCGGCCGGCCGTTGTAGTACAGCTTGTCCCCGCGGCGCAGTACGCGTCCGTGCGCCCCGGCCGGTGCGTCCAGCCAGCCCTGCATGCCGATGGCTCCCGGCGCGGGATCGCTCGTCGGCCGGAAGCGGTACCAGTCGGACATATCCTGCCCCGCCGCGTACGTCGTCGCGCACAGGGCCATGATGGCGATCACGTCGAAGGCGATCCTCATGCCACTCCTCCCTTGATCCGGCGGTCCAGACGATCAGTTCCCGGTTTTCGAAACCTTCCCGAAAGCACGCTACCACGGACATCCCGGTCCCGCAAGGTGCCCTTCCTGACGACAGCCGCAGCCGGAACGACGATGCCCACAGACCTTCAGCCCCCGATGCCACGGTCCTCCTGCGCCCGGTCCATCCGTGCGTTCCACGCCGCCAGCCGGCTCCGATGACCGGCCAGCACTTGCTGCAGTTCGGCGCGCGGCGCCGGTTCGGATGGCCCGGTCAACCGGGCCGGGGGCGCGGTTGCGTCACAGGCGGCGCTCGCGTATGTTTCCCGAGAGGGTGAAGCATTTCCGTTCGGAGCGCCCAATGAGAAAAACGGTCCTCGGTAGAAGTGAACTGGAGGTCTCGGCGGTCGGGTTCGGCGGGATACCCATCCAGCGGCTCCCCGAGCGGGACGCCGTCCGGGTGGTCCGCCGCGCCCTGGACCTGGGAGTCACCTTCATCGACACGGCGTGCGCCTACACCGACAGTCAGCGCAAGATCGGCAGGGCCATCGAAGGACGCCGCGAGGGAGTGGTCCTGGCGACCAAGACACTGGCGACGTCGAAGGAAGACGCACTGGAGGATATCGGGCGGTCCCGGCGGGAGCTGGGCGTGGAGACGATTGATCTGTATCAGCTCCACGGAGTGTCGAGCCCGGACAAGTGGGAGCGAATGAGCGCCCCCGGCGGCGCCCTGGAAGCGCTCCTGCAGGCCCGCGACCGGGGACACGTCGGGCACGTCGGCTTCAGCTCGCACAACCTGGAGGTGGCCCTGGAGTTGATCCGGGAGTCGGTCTTCGAAACCGTCCAGTTCCCCTTCAACATGGTGACTTGCGAGCCGGGGGAGCAGTTGATTCCCGAGGCGCTCGAGCGGGACCTGGGCTTCATCGCCATGAAGCCGCTGTGCGGCGGGCAGTATTCGAATGCGAACCTGGCGTTCAAGTTCCTGAACGGCTACCCGGACATCATGCCCATCCCCGGCATCGAGCGGGAGCAGGAGATCGAAGAGATAGTCTCGCTCGTCGAGTCGGGCCGTACGCTCGAGGGCGAGGAGCGGCGGCGGGCCGAGCAGGCAGCGGCCGAGCTGGGCAAGCTCTTCTGTCGGCGCTGCGGCTATTGCCAGCCTTGCCCGCAGGGCGTTCCCGTGACGCGGGCGATGATCTTCGAGGGGCTGGTGAAGCGGCTTCCGCGGGAGCGCGTGGCCGAGCAGATCGCCCCCGACATGGTCGAGGCGATCGACCGGTGCGTCGGGTGCGGCGAGTGCGAGGAGAAGTGCCCCTACGACCTCCCGATCATCGACACGCTGGAGCGTGTCCGCCAGATGGCAAGGGCACTGGCCCGGGACTGAGCGCCGGTCTCCGCCGGCCGGTCAGGGGGGCGCGGCGGCGATCCGCTCGGCCAGGTCGCGGAGGTCCACCTCTTCCTGGTTGGCGGCGCAGACCGTCTCGACCCATTCGGTGGGCAGGCCCGTCTCCCCGTGCAGCGCGCCCACCCATGAGCCGACGAGCGTGGCGACGCTGTCCGCGTCACGCCCCAGGCTGCAGGCGGTGCCGATGGCGGCGGGGGAGCCCTGCGCAAACAGGAACGCGGCCACCGCCAGTGGGACCTGTTCCGCAAAGTAGCAGGCCACGTAGGCCTCGTCCGAGTCGGGCAGAGGATCCAGCGGGGGCGGCAGCGGATCATCCGCCTCGACCGGCGGGTCGGCGATCAGCACGTTCTCATACAGCGTCGCGACCAGCCCTCCGAAGTCTTCCGCCTCCCCGGCGATCCGGATGGCACGCTCGACGAGTTGCGTTGCCGTCGGGCCGCACTCGGCACGCAGCGCCTCCAGCATCGACCCGACGCTCGCCCCGTCGGGGATGCCGACGGCGACCGCCGCCTGGACCCCCGCCAGGAGGTCCTGCTCCAGCGGGCCCTTCCACGCCACGCTCAGCCGGCGGCACACCTCGGCGGTGGTGCCCGGATCGCCGGCGTGGATGATGGGCACCGGCGTCCACCAGCCGACCCCGCCGCCTTCGCGGAACTCCCGCCCCGCCCGCTCGGCATCGACCTCCCCGGCCTCGATGCGCTGCAACGACTCGGTCATCGGCGGCCACCAGCAGTCGAAGTCGGCGTTCTCCAGCAGCCAGTCCGCCAGGATCGCCGGCGTCCTCGGCGGCGAGGTCTTCAGGAAGAACCGCGTGAACTGCGCCCGGATGAACGTGTCGTCGGTTACGCACCCGGGCTCGGGGTGCAGGGCGTATCCGGGCTGTATCTCGATCAGCGTCAGCGGCGGCTCATACGGCAGCAGGCCCTCGACGCGC
>JASFTU010000265.1:0-4561 GCA_050050635.1 Candidatus Brocadiaceae bacterium | reverse complement strand
GATGGCGGCCGTGCTGCGCAGCAACGGCATCGACGCGGAGGCCCTGCCGGTCTCCGACCGGGAGAGCCTGGAGCTGGGGCGGCAGTTCACCACCGGCAAGGAGTGCTACCCCTGCATCCTGACCACCGGCGACATCATCAAGCAGACGCGGCAGCCGGACTTCGATCCCGAGCGGGCGTCTTTCTTCATGGCGCAGGCCCACGGGCCCTGCCGCTTCGGCCAGTATCACAAGTTCCATCGCATGGTGCTCGACGAGCTCGGTTACCAGCGGGTGCCCATGGTGGTGCTGGACCAGACCCACAACTTCTCCGACCAGGTGGACAGCTTCGGTGCCACCTTCTACCGCCGTTGCTGGGACCTGCTGGTGATTGTGGACTACATGCAGAAGATGGTCCGCGAGATCCGGCCTTACGAGGCCAACGAAGGGGAGACCGACGAGGTCTACCAAAGGGGCCTGGAGCGGCTGGTCGAGGTGGCCGAGAGCGAAGGGGACTACTTCGCCGCCGCCCGGGAAATCCGCCGCCGCCTCCAGGCCGTCAGGACCGGCGGAACCGACGCGCGGCCCGTGATCGGAGTGGTCGGGGAGATCTACGTGCGGAGCAACGAGTTCGCCAACAACTTCCTGGTCCGCAAACTGGAGGGCCTGGGCGCCCAGGTCATGCTGCCCACCCTCCAGGAGTGGATAAACTACATCGCCCACGAGCGCAGGGCGCTCTGCTGGCAAAGCACGCAACTGCTCTCACTGCTGAAGGAGTGGATCGGGGAGCTGGTTGCCCGGTGGGCCGAGTCCCGGGTGGCGCGCATCTTCGAGGGGGCGATCCAGCACATGCCCCGGGAGGAGCCCTCCTCACGGGTCATCGAGCTGGGCTCCCGCTACCTCGACCCCAGCGTCAAAGGGGAGGCCATCCTCAGCATGGGCCGCGCCGTCGAGTACGCCCGCCACGGGCTGAACGGCGTGGTCAACGTGGCGCCCTTCGGCTGCATGCCGGGCGCGCTGGTGAACGGCCTGCTGGAGGAGTTCCGCGGGGAATACGACGGCATTCCCGTGCTGAAGCTGGCGTTCGACGGCGTGGAGCAGACCGCCGAGGACACGCTGCTGGAAGCCTTCGTCCACCAGGCCCTACAGCACAAGGGGAGCCGGTCCGCCGGCGAAAGTCCGGGCGCCGCCGCGAACACGAGTTGAGGGGAACCCATGAGAGGGAAGTGCTGGACGTTCGGCAACGACGTCAACACCGACGAGATCATCCCCGCCCGCTACCTGAACGTCACCGACGAGGCGGAGCTGGCCGCCCACTGCATGGAGGGCATCGACGAGGAGTTCGCCGACAGGGTGGGCCCCGGGGACCTGCTGGTGGGGGGCCGGAACTTCGGATGTGGCTCCTCCAGGGAGCACGCCCCGATATGCATCAAGGCCGCCGGCATCCAGTGCGTGGTGGCGGAGTCCTTCGCCCGCATCTTCTTCCGCAACGCCATCAACGTCGGGCTGCCCATCGCCGAATGCCCGGAGGCGGCCCAGGAGGCCGAGACGGGGGATGAGATCGAGGTGGACCTCCAGGCAGGGCGCATAGTCAACCACACGAAGGGGAAGGCATACAGCTTCCCCCGTTTCTCCGCGCAGCTTCAGGCCATCATCGACGCCGGCGGCCTGATCCCCTACGCGCGGCAGACGTTGAGCACCTGAGGTCGGTCCTCAGTCGGGCTTCCAGCCCCACATGGTGGCGTCCTCGGGCAGCATATCCCACACGGCCATGCCGGCCCGGGAGATCCTGTCGTACTCCTCGTCGCTGAGCTGCACGTCCAGGGCACCCAGGTTGTCCATCCACTGCTCCCACTTGCTGATGCCCACGATGGGTGCGGTTACGCCCTCGGTGTGCAGCAGCCACGCGAGGGCCACCTGTGAGCTGGTCCGGCCGTGGTCGTCGGCGATCTCGTCCACCACGCCTGCGGCCTCCCTGGCCTTTGTGAAAACCGGCTCCTCGAACAAGACGTTCCTGGTGCGGATGCCGGTCGGCGGCTCCTCGGAGCGTGTGAACCGCCCCGTCAGCAGCCCCTGTGCCAGGGAGGAGTACGGCGTGACGCCGATGTCGCGCTCCCGGCAAAAGGGGAGCACCTCCGGCTCGATAATGCGCCACAACACGTTGTAGGGGGGCTGGAGGCTGACCACGCCGTACCGGTCGGCGAGCTTCATCTGCTCCAGGTTGAAGTTGCTCACGCCGATCTGTCGGGCCTTCCCCTTCTCCCTCATCTCCACCATCGTGGCCAGGAAGGCCTCCAGGGACTGGCTCGGCCGGGGCCAGTGGACGATGTAGAGATCCACGTAGTCGCTGCGGAGGCGCTTGAGCGCGGCATCGAGGCTCGGCTCTACACGGCGGGGGGCACACTGCATGATCTTCGTGCCGACTACGGCCCTCTCGCGCCGGTTGTCCTCCTCCAGCGCGCGTCCCAGTATCTCCTCGGCGTGCCCTCTGCCATAGCCATGGGCCGAGTCGAAGAAATTGCATCCGCTGTCCTGGGCGCGACGGATCAGCTCTATGCTCCGCGCGTCGTCCTCGGGGCCCCAGCCCCTGGATCCGCCCATGTTCCACGTACCCAGACACAGCCGCGAGACTTCCAGATCCGAACCTCCCAACCTCACGTAGTCCATCGCCAAACCTCTATGGATGTTTTGCCGGGGTTCTTCGCTCCCGGGATCAAGCGCACAACCGACGGCACAAGCCCTGCCGATCCGGCGCCGCGCTACGTCCGGGCGGGCCCGCCGAGCGCCTCTGCGTCCTGCCACGCGGTCCGGGGAGCTTCGCCCCAGAGCAGTTCCAGATCGTAGAGTGCGCGGGTGGCGGTTTCGAACAAATGCACGATCACCTCGCCCAGGTCGATCAGGACCCAGCCGGATTCGGCCTCGCCCTCAACTCCCAGGATAGCATGGTCGAGACCCTTCATCCGGTGCACGACCTCGTCGGCTATGGCCTGTATTTGCCGCTCATTCCGACCGGTTGCGATAACGAAGTAATCGGTGAAAAACGCCTGCGGGCCGACGTTGAGCACGACAATGTCCTCGGCCTTCCTCTCATCCGCCAGACGGGCACAGGTACAGGCGAGGGCCTCTATGTCGTCAACCACTAAAGCTCCACCTCCGCGAACTCAGGGAACGGGCGGATTATAAGAGCCCTCCACCGAACCGGCAAGCAGTCGGGCAAGGGCGAGGCCGGCGTGCAAACGACAGAACAGGTGGAGGAGAGAACGCCGGGAACCTGGGTCCGGGCCCCGCTCAAGCATCCTCCATCCCGAGGCTCTCTCGGATGGTGGCGGTGCCTTTGAGGCCAGGCTTCAGTCGCAGGGCCTGGGAGAAGATCCTCTTCGACTTGTCCTGCTGGCCGACGCGGCAGTAGACCTCCGCGATCTTCTTCAGGATGAATGCCTTCTCGCTTTTGTCAAGGTCGAAGTTGAGGATGCGCTCGTAACAGGCGATCTCCTCTTCGGGGCTGCCGGCGTCCCGCGGGAGCTTCCGGCTGTAGAGCTTCTTGATGCGGGCCTTCACTTCCTCGAAGAAGTAACGCTGCCGCGGGGGTTCTTTCTCCCGCTCATAGAGCTCCTCATACAGCGCCGCGGCCTCGCGGAACCGATCGGCCTTCTCGAACTGCTCGGCCAGAAGGAATATGCAGTCCAGGTAGTCCTTCAGCTCGAGGTGCTCTTCCAGACTGAACTCGCTGTCTTCGGCCATTTCGTCGTACAGCCGCAGCGCACGACGCCCCCGGCCGGCGAGCAGGTCCGCCAGCATCTGGTCGGCGTACTCTTTTCGCGTCCTGGCCGCGTTGCGCCGGACCTCTTTCTCGACGCCGGGCGCCGACTGCATAAGCACGTCGTAGCGGGCCCGCTCGCGTTCATTGCTCAGGACGCGATAGGCCGCGATTATCTCTTTGAGCTTGCGGGCGGACTCGTCGCTGCTGTGCCGGTTCGTATCCGGATGATACTGCTTGGCCAGCCGACGGAACGCTTTCTTGATCTCCGGCTGGGTCGCGTCACGCTCGATGTCAAGGACGTCGTAATAGGTGCTTTTCACTGAGTCAGTCATGGCTACCGATATTGAACCTTCAGTTCAGGAACCCGCGGTTGATCCGCCAGGAGTGCGATGCCCTCTGTGCCCTCGGGTTCACGGATGCCGGGTGCCGGCGCCGTCCGAACTTCTGGCACATGCACTCCCTCTCCTTATGGGTTGGCCCCGGGGCCGTAAAGTTCAGCCCCACCGTCAATCTCCTCCGCTCCAGTCGGCGAACAGACGGACGGCCTCCCTGATCTGTCCGCCCGGCACGCTCAGCATCGCGGCCCGGGCACCCTCGGCGCATTGCTTTGTGACCTTCCGGTACACGCCCTCGACCGGCTCGAAGAGCTGGGGTGTGCACCATTGTGCGGCGTGCACGCCGAAACCGCGCCTCAGCAAAGATGCCGCCTCGCGCTGGTCGAGCTCTGCCAGGTCCAGGGAAGCCGTCTCCGCCCCGGCCCGCACGAACAGAACGTGCGTCGTCTTCTGCGCCTCCTCCGGCGGCAGACACGCCGGCAGGAAACC
>JASFTU010000264.1:0-4565 GCA_050050635.1 Candidatus Brocadiaceae bacterium | reverse complement strand
TGAGTGCCTTCATCCGCTCGCCGCGCAGGATCACCAGCATGTGGTATGGGTGGAGCTTGCCAACCTGCTGCCGGAAGTCGAAGTAGGGCTTGAACTCGCGCACCAGCCTACCGGGGAGGGAACGCCGGGCACGCTGCACCACGATCTGGCCCTGCTGCCTGAGCACCTGCCGCTGCCGGTCTCTGTGGGATTTCTCCTCCGCCACCCAGTCGGCAACGATGTAGAAGACGCCCTCCAGCACGTCCTCCACGTCTTCGAGGCCCTCTTCGGGGTCGATGTAGGGCTCGGCCTCGACGCGGAGATCGGGCATGAACTCCTCCTGCGCGAGGAGCTTCCCGGCGAGCGGCTCCAGCCCCTGTGCCAGTGCAAGCCGGGAGCGTGAGCGCTTGCGGGGCCGGTAGGGCACGTAGTAGTCGATCAGTTCGCGGATGCTGGCGGCCTGCTCGATCTTCTGCTGGAGTTCCTCGGTGAGGACATCCCGCTCCCGGAGCTTCTTCAGGATCTTGCGCCGCCGACTGTCCAGCTTCTCCAGCCGGTTCTTCTCCTCGATCAGCTCGTAGAAGCCGTCCGCCTCCAGGTTGGCCGCCAGCTCCTTGTGGTAGCGCATGATGTAGGGAATGCTGTAGTCCGCCTCCAGGAGCTGAAGGATCTGGCGGACCTGTTCAGCGGTGAGGTGGTGCTTGGATGCGACGCTCTTCAGGGCCTTCTGAGGCATGATCGGCCGGCTCGAGTTCCTTCGAGAGGAGAGGCAGTGTCGGGTTTCGACCAGGCAGGAAATGGATTGCCCATGAATGAGCGATTGTAGGCCATCTACCCCAACTTGTCAAAGGAAATCGCGAAAGCCGCGCGGACGGCTTTACACCCCCATGCCGTTGCTCTATAGTGAGCCGCGACACTCAAGCCCGAAAGGAATCCCCTCGTGCGCATGCTGTATATCGACATCGATTGCCTCCGGCCCGACCATCTGGGCTGCTACGGGTATGCCCGCGACACCTCCCCGAACATCGACCGGCTGGCCTCCGAGGGCCTCCTGCTTGCCAACTGCCATACCTCCGACGCCCCGTGCCTGCCCAGCCGCGCGGCGCTGTTCAGCGGCAGGTTCGGCATAAACAACGGGGTCACGTGCCATGACGGACCGGCTTCGCGCCTGCGTTACGCCGGCAGCGGACACAGCCACCACCCGGAGGGTCGCATGCTCATGCGCGTCTTCCAGGACGAGGGCTGGAACACGGTCAGCTTCAGCGGGTTCGCCCAGCGACACGTCGCCTGGTGGTACGTGGCCGGCTTCACCGAGCACCACGGAAGCAAGCTGCCCGGCGGATCGGAGCACGCACACGAGGTCAACGAGCTTGCCCTCGACTGGCTGCGCCGGCACGGCTCCGAGGACAAGTGGTTCCTGCACGCCCATTTCTGGGACGTGCACACCCCGTACGTGCCGCCCGAAGAGTACATCGAGATGGTCGCCGACCAGCCCCTCCCGGCATTCCCCGACGAGGAGACAGTGCGGGCGGACTATGAGCGGATGTACGGTTCCCGCACGGCGCGCGACTGGTGGGGGCCGGGCTGGGAAAGCTGGAACGAGAAGGTCACCGACGAGATCGCGGACCGGGGCGCCCTGGGCACGTGGTTCAACGCCCTCGACGGCGCCGTCCGATACACCGACTACGCCGTCGGGCAACTGCTCGATTGCCTGGAAGAGCTGGGCATAGCCGACGAGACCGTCGTCATCGTCTCCAGCGACCACGGGGAGGCCGTCGGCGAGCTGGGCATGTACTTCGAACACGGCAACGCGTCCGAGGGATGCACGCACATCCCGCTGATTATACGCTGGCCCGGCCGGACCGACGGCGGGCCGCGCAGCGAGGAACTGATCTACCAGCTTGACCTATGTCCCACGCTGACGGAGATGCTCGGCATGCCCACTCCGTCCCGGTGGGACGGGCGGAGCTTCGCCCCCGCACTCCGGGGAGAGCCGTTCGAAGGGCGGCCCCATCTGGTCTGCGGATGCGGCATCTACAGCTTCCAGCGTGCAGTGCGCACACCGCGCTGGCGCCTCATCCGCACCATCCACTCCGGCATATACCCTTACGAGCCGGTGTACCTGTTCGACATGGAGAACGACCCCAACCAGAGGGTGAACGTGGCCGAGCAGGAACCGGAGGCTCTGGCGGAGACGGATCATCTGCTCAGCGAATGGTGGCACGAACACTGCACGGGTTCGGACGCCTCCCTGGACCCCTTCCAGCTCCAGATGGCCGCGGGGCATGACCCGGACCTCTACTGTGGGCTGGACGCCATGCTGGAGCGGCTGAAGGACATGGGCAGGGAGGAGCAATACCGGGATCTGGTGCGCCGTCGGCTCGAGCGACAGCCCCTGCCGCGGCCCTGGGGCAACGTGCTCCTGTAGGGGGGTCGCCGGAGGAGGTGGAGATGAACCCGAGGCTCTGTGGTCTGCTCGCGATCGCCTACCTCTACGGCGCCGTGCCCTTCGGATTCCTGGCCGCCCGGCTGATCAAGGGCGTCGATATCCGGACGACGGGGAGCGGCAACATTGGGGCCACGAACGCCGCAAGGGTGCTGGGCTTCAGGTTCTTCCCCTTCATCCTTCTGCTGGACCTCTCGAAGGGGCTCCTGCCGACGCTGGCGGCGGCTCTTCTGGTGCCGGAGGGCACCTGGGACCCTCACCCTCTGGCGGTGGGCACGGGCCTGGCCGCCATCCTGGGGCACGTCTTCCCGGTGTACCTCGGCTTCAAGGGCGGCAAGGGCGTGGCGACCAGCACGGGGGTGTTCCTGGTTCTTGCCCCGTGGCAGGTCCTGATCGCCGCTGCCGTGTGGGGCACGATGTTCGCCCTCTGGCGGTACGTGTCGCTGGCGTCGATCTCCGCCGCCGTGGCGTTGCCGGCCGCGGTGTGGCTGATGCACTCGGATCCGCTGGGGGAGGGGCTGTTCCTGACCGGCATGGCGACGTTCGGCGGGCTCCTGGTCATCTACCTCCACCGGGCCAACATCGGGCGCCTTCTGGCCGGGACCGAGGACAGAATCGGCAAGGGGCCGTGTGAGCCTGCGGTCGGCTCGTCACGAGAGGACGCAACAGACAACCGAAGGGGAGAGACCTGATGAGTACGGGAGCCGGGGCAGGTGCTGCAGCCGAATCGCAACGGATAGCGGAAGCCACGAAGGCGTCGGGGGTGGTCGTCCGCGTGGATCCCGGCGGGTTCGGCGCGATACTGGCCCGTGCGGAATCGCCCCTGGTGGTGACCGCCCGCGGCGGAATACTCAGACGCCACTACCGGTATCTGACCGGCTACAAGGGCCTGGCGTTCTACACGAAGTCTTCCTCACCTTTGCCGTTGCCGGAAGACGTGGAGGTCATAGAGGCCCGCCAGATCTGGATCCCGAGCTGAGGGTGCCGCCCGCTACCTGATCCCGAGGACGATCTTCCCGAACTGCTCGCCCGCCTCCATCCGTCGCTGCGCTTCGGCGACCTCTTCGAGCGGCACGACCGAATCGATCACGGGCCTCACGCCGCCGGCCTCGACGGTCTGGAGCATCCGGCGGAACTCGCGGTCCGAGCCCATGGTGGACCCCAGTACAGTGAGCTGGTTCCAGTAGAGCGCCTGCAGATCGGTTTCCGCCTCCGCCCCCGTTGTCACGCCGCAGAGAACGATGCGCCCGCCCCGACGCACGGCGGCGAAGTCCACCGGCCACGTCGCCGCTCCCACGCTGTCGAAGGCCACATCCACGCCTCGCCCGTTCGTCAGCTCGCGCACTGGCGCAGCCACGTCATCTGTGTCCCGGTAATTCACGGTCTCGTCGGCGCCCAGCTTCCGGGCCCGGTCCAGCTTGCCGTCGGAGGAGGAGGTCACGACGGCCCGCGCGCCGGCGAGCTTCACGAACTGCAAGGCCGCCAGTGCTACTCCCCCGCCGATGCCGTGGATCAGAACCGTCTCGCCCGGCTGGAGGCCGGCCCGCGAGAAGAGCATCCGCCACGCGGTGGTGTAGGCGATGCCGAGCGCGGCCCCCTCTTCGAAGCTCAGCTCTGCCGGACGAGGCGCGATACATCTGGCCGGCACCGCCACCTTATCGGCATACGTCCCGGGCCGGTGCATGCCGATGATCCCGTAGTGGACGCACAGGCTGTGCTCCCCCGCGCGGCAGAACTCGCACGAGCCACATGCCAGCCCGGCGTTGATGACCACTTTCTGCCCCGGCTCGACGCCGGCGACGTTCGCGCCAACGGAGTCCACGATGCCCGCCCCGTCCGAGCCGATGACGTGAGGCCACTGCAGCTCAGTCCGGCCGCCGCGGCGCACCCAGACGTCCAGGTGATTGAGCGCGGCCGCGCGGAGTTCCACCACGACCTCTCCCGGCCGGGCCTCCGGCTCGGGTATCTGCTCGATGGAGATGACTTCCGGCCCGCCATGCCCCCGTATGACCGCTGCCCTCATCTCTGGCCCCTTCCCCTGGTCAGTTCTCCACCTCCTCCGCCCCGGGCACTCCCGGTTGTGCCATCAGGGGTTCCAGCTCGCGGCCCGGGTCCATCCCCAGTTCCTCCAGGAACCGTC
>JASFTU010000263.1:0-4577 GCA_050050635.1 Candidatus Brocadiaceae bacterium | reverse complement strand
CTCCGCCGTGAGCGCGCGGAGGTGGGCTGCCACCGAATCGGGGAGCCCCTCCGGGCCGTAGCCTCCCTCCAGCACCGAGACCACGCGTCCCGCGCAGCACGAATCGGCCAGCTCCGTCACGATGCGCGTCAGTTCCGCAAAGCCCTGCGCGGTCACCTTCATCTCACCGATCGGATCGTCGGCATGCGCGTCGAAGCCGGCCGAGATCAACAGCAGGTCCGGCCCGAATTCGCGGGCCGCGGGGACCAGCCTCTCCCTGAACGCACCGACGTACTCCCGGTCGCCCGAGCCGGCGGGCAGCGGGACGTTGAGATTGAACCCTTCGCCCGGGCCGGATCCCCGTTCCCGTTCGCTGCCCGTGCCGGGATAGCCATGGCGATCGTGGATACCGAAGTACAGCACCGTGGGATCGTCGTAGAATGCCTCCTGGGTCCCGTTGCCGTGGTGGACGTCCCAGTCCACGATCAGCACCTTCTCCAGGCCGTGCCGCTGCTGCGCATATCGGGCGGCGATGGCCACGTTGTTGAAGATGCAGAAGCCTCCCGCCCGTTCCCGTGTGGCGTGGTGCCCGGGTGGGCGGACGGCGCAGAACGCGTTGCGCACCCGACCCTCGGCGACGGCGTCCACGGCGCCCAGGACGCCTCCGACGGCGGCGAGCGCCACCTCGTGGGAGCGCGGGCAGATCAGCGTGTCCCGATGGTCCAGATAGGCGGCTCCCTCTGCGCACCGCCTCCGGGCTCGTGCGACATGGTCCCGGCTGTGCACGGTGAGAACCCACCTGGGGTCTGCCGGTTCGGCGGGCAAGGGAAAGAGTCTCTCCGCAAGCCCCGTCTCCTCCAGTCGTTGCACGATCCATTGCAGCCGCTCGGGGCGCTCCGGGTGCTCTGGGGAAGTGCGGTGCTCCAGGAAGATGGGGTCGTATACGAGGCCCGTCCGCGCTACCGTCGCCCCGACGGGAGTGCCGGCCTGCCGTGAGCCCTGCGCCAGGCCCGCCGCCCCCAGTAGATGCAGGAGGCAGCCGGCGATGAGTAGCAGTCGTCCCGGCGCTGCATGCTTCATGGCTCCAGCTCCCGCCAGGATGCGAAAGGACTGCAGCGTCCGGCCCGGCCCGGGTCGATCAGGACGTCTCCCCCGTCACGTCGACCTCGCGGCCGAGTTCGGCGCTGCGGTAGATGCCGTCGATGACGCGCTGGACGCGGAGCGCATCCTCGGGGCCAACGGGCACAGGGGCGTCGTCACGCACTGCGTTGATGAACGCTTCCAGGTGGCCCGGGCCGCGAAGGGGCTCCAGGATGGTCTCGCCGAACGTCCCGGCCACGTCGCCCCAGAGGCGCGCCTCGAACTCGTAGCCGCCTCCCACCGAACGGTGCGTTCCGCCGCCTTCCGTGCCGTAGATGTCGGTGTGCATGTCCTCTCGCCACTCGCTGTTGGTGGCCCAGGACGCCTCCAGCGACAGGGCCGCCCCGTTGGCGAACCGCACGAACCCGGCCGCCAGGTCCTCCACGCCGTAGTCGCCTCCTCGCGCCGCGGCGATCCGTTTGCCCAGCATGTCGAAGGTGACGCCCGTGACGGAGACCGGCTCGGGTTCGCCCATCAGCCAGAGGGCCATGTCGATGCGATGGACGCCCAGGTCGATCAGCGGACCCCCGCCGCCCAGTTCCTTGCTGGTGAACCATCCTCTGCCGGGGATGCCCCGGTTGCGCATCCAGCCGGTGCGGGCGAAGTAGACCTCCCCGAGCATGCCGGCGTCCAGGGCGCTCTTCAGGGCGCGGGCGTGCCCGTTGGCGCGGTAGGACAGGTTGATGGTGAGCTTCCGGTCCGCCCGCCGCGCGGCGGCGATCATCCGCTCCCCCTCGGCGGCGTTCATGGCCATGGGCTTCTCGCAGAAGACGTGCACGCCGGCTTCCAGGCAACGGGTGCTCTGCTCCGCGTGGAACTTGTTGGGCGTGGCGATGTAGACCGCGTCGGTCGCCTCCGCCTGGAGCATCCCGTCCAGATCCTCGAAGGCCACCAGCCCGAACTCCTCCTCGGCCAGCTCACGCCCTTCCTCTCGCACCTCGACGACGGCGGTGACCTCCACGTCCTCCAGCTTCTCGGCCGCGCGGAGCATCCCCCGGCCCATCCCACCGAAGCCCACTATGCCCAGACGGATGATCATGCCCTCGCTCTCTTCTGTCTTCGTGAGTTGGAGTGCGTCCGCGGCAGGCTATCACACGGGGCGTGCCCGGACAAGGGGCGCCCGGCGAACGCCGGTGCACTCACCCATCTCCCGCCCGAACCCACACGCCCGGGCGAGCGCAGCAGGTTGCCCCAGCAGGGGAGGGGGCGACCACGGACCCGTTGTGGGGGCAGGCCCCCGCGCCTGCCCGCGGGAATGGGGGCGAAAGTCAGTCAGCGGGAGCCGGGGCGGGGAGGCGGTCCTTGATCTGTTCCCAGAGTTCGGGAGCGCCGTGCCGGACGAAGGTGCGACACGCGATGTCCTGCCAGCGAGGGTCGAGCCCGATCGCTTCGTTGCCCCCGTAGTAGCCGGCGATGAACCCGCCGTCGTGCGCCCCCAGCCGGTCGATCATCTCGCGGGCGTCTCTCTCGATGGCCTCGGCGTCGCGCTTCTGCAGTGTGCTCTGTATGTCCACCGGGCACCAGAACGCGACGCGTCCGCCGAACCCCTCCGCCAGCTCCCCGATGCCGTAGAGCCGGGGCTGGTCGAACTGGAAGCAGTCGATGCCCGCCTCGATCAGGTCGTCCATCGCCTCGCGGATGAAGCCGCAGGAGTGCATCAGCACGAACAGCCCGCATTCCCGGGCGATGTGGCACAACCGCTCGAACCCGGGCTTGAAGAGCCGCCGGAAGGTGTCCGGACGGACCAGGAGGCGGTCCTGCGTGCCCCAGTCCTCGGGGAACATGATCCCGTCCGCGCCGACCTCGGCGTAGTGCTGGATGGCGTGGCCCATTTGCTCCTCGACCAGGCCGAGCAGTCGCTTGACCTTCTCCGGTTCGGCCACGACGTCCACCAGGAAGTTGTCCAGGCGCCGCATTTTGCGGGCGACATTGAAGGGAAAGCCCGGCAGGTGCCCGATCTTGAACTTGTCCGGGCGCTGGGAGAACGTCTCGCGTGCACCTTCGTAGCGCTCCGGCAGGTTGTAGTTCGGCGGTTCGTAGGCATCGAGCCGGTCCCATTCCTCGATGGCGCCCCGCGCCACTTCGCCCTTGCTGAAGCCTTCCACGCGTGCCCAGGTGTTTCCCCAGTCGTCGGTCTGCTCCCACCGGCCGGGCCGGACCTTCTGCCAGCCGCTCCATGGGTGGTCCGGGTCCGAACCGGCGCCTGCCCCGCAGAAATCGTTGGGGTAGGGGTCGGGCAGCGACATGGCGATGCGCTCGGGGCCCTCGAAGGTGAGCGTGCGTCGTACGATCTCGCGGCTGTCCATCCCGTCCTCCGTTCCTGCGTCTCGTTTCGTTTCTACTCCACGCCGCGGGCAGGCGCAAGCGCAGCGTCGCCGTGCGGTTGCCCACCCTGCGCGCAGCGATTAGTCTGGGCCGGTGACCGACGCAGAGGAGGGGCCCTTGAGCGAGCGTCCGCCGAACCTGCTGCTGGTGTTCGCCGATCAGATGCGCGGCCAGGACATGGCTTGCGCCGGGAACCCGCAGGTCCACACGCCCAACCTGGACGCGTTGGCCGAAGGAGGTGTTCTGTTCGAGAACGCCGTTGCGAACAACCCCGTGTGCACGCCGAGCCGGGCATCTCTGCTGACGGGTCTATACCCGCTCGCGCACCGGGCTCTGACCAATGACCTGCCGGTGCGCACCGACGGTCCGTCGCTGGGGAAGGTGCTGAGGGAGGCCTCCTGCCGAACGGGCTACATCGGGAAATGGCACCTGGGCGGCGTGCCGCGGGACCGGTTCATACCGCCCGGACCGGAGCGGCTGGGATTTGACGATTACTGGGCCGCCTGGGAGTGCCATCACCGGTACTTCGGGGCGAAGTATCATCTGGACACCGACCACGTGCACACCTTCGAGGGCTACGAGCCGGACGGACAGACCGACCTGGCGATCGAGTTCATGCAGCGCTACAGGGACGAGCCATTCGCCCTGGTCGTGTCCTTCGGACCCCCGCATGCTCCGTACGACCAGGTCCCCGAGCGATACCTGGCGATGTACGAGGCGGCGTCGGTGGCACTGCGCCCCAACGTTCCCACGGACGACCCTGATGGGGCGGTCCGGCGTCGCCGCATCATGGCCCAGTACTACGCGGCCATCACGGCCCTGGACGCGAACGTGGGGAGGATGCTCGACGCCCTGGAGGAGCTGGGCCTGGACGGGCGGACGCTGGTGGTCTTTACTTCGGACCACGGGGATATGCTGGGCTCCCAGGGCCGCCGTAAGAAGGAGCAGCCCTGGGAGGAGGCCATCGTGGTCCCCCTCCTGATGCGGTTCCCCGGCCTTCTGGCGGCGGGGAGGCGCACGCCGGCCGTGGCCGGCCTGACCGATCTGACGCCGACGGTGCTGGACCTGATGGGCGTTCCCGTTCCGGAGGCGATGGAGGGCAGGAGCCTTGCGCCGTTGCTCAAGGGGGACAG
>JASFTU010000262.1:0-4579 GCA_050050635.1 Candidatus Brocadiaceae bacterium | reverse complement strand
CACTCGATCGGGTCGGAGCGAAGGTCGAACACCTGCCCGGCGGCCATCGCGCGCACGTAGGCCGCAGCTTCCCCCTGCGGGTCGTAGAATGGCTCTGTCCGCTCCTGCTGGCTCAGTCGCTGGCTCCTCGACGCGAAGGTCTTCTCATGCACGCGCTCCATACCGGCCAGGTCCAGCAGCAGAGCTTCCCTCGCGGAAGCCTCCGTCTGCTCGGCGGCCGCCGTGTAGAACCTCGCGCCGTTGCGCTCGATCTGCTGAGCAACCTCGAGCACCTCGCCCGCGCTGTAAACAATGCTCATTCGGCCTCCGCTTCGCCGGCGGGCGTCTGGAACGTCCGGGCGCCCAGCTCCCGGTCGAGCATCAGCAGTCCGTTGCCCGAATCCCCTACAAGTTCCAGTTGCCTCACGATCTGCTCCGCGGACGCTTCCTCCTCGACCTGCTCGGTGACAAACCACTGCAGGAACGCCCTGGTGCCGTGGTCCTTCTCCTCCTCGGCTACGTCGACCAGGTGATGGATAAGGCCCGTCACCTTCTGCTCGTGCTCGCGAACTTGCTCGAAAGCCGCAAGGGGCGAACCCCACTCGGCCGGCGGCTCCTCGATGGCGGCCATGCGAGCCCTGCCGCCCCGTTCGTTGATGTAGGTGTAGAACTTGAAGGCGTGGAAGGTCTCCTCCTGCGCCTGAACGCGCATCCAGCTGGCAAAACCTGCCATGTCCTCAGCGTCCAGGTACGCCGCCATGGCGAAGTAGAGATAGGCCGAATAGAGTTCGGCGTTCAACTGGGCGTTGAGCTCCTGCAGCATCCGGTCGCTCAGCATGGCACGGCCCCCTTCTGGTAAGTGGTAGAGAGGTGGAACCGACGGCCCCACTGACCCCACTGCGCCGGTTCCAACGCCTTCCAGCATAACCGCCGGCCCGTGCGCATGCAATGGGATCACGGAAGGTCCGGCAACGCCTTTCGGGGTCGGCGGTCGCGCACGACTTCCGGGCAACTTGACGCCGCCTGGGCGCCGACCTACAATCCCTGCCCCATCGACCGGATTACCCGCAGCCCAATGGGTCCATGCGTCCGGCGATCCGCAGGCTTCCTGGAGGAAACACCATGTCACTGACGAGCGAATGGCGCGAACGCGTGGAACACTGGCGTGACGAGCTGGCCGGGCACGTCTATCTGCCGTTGGGCTCAGTGGGGTGGGAAGGCTTCACGGTGCGGGAACACCTGTCGGCCGAGCAGGCGCGCCGGGGCGCCTTCGAGCCCATGCCGGCCGGCAGCAGATGGGGCGGGAAATGGGAATACGGCTGGTTCAGGACACAGATCGTCGTGCCGGAGGATGCACGGGACAGGCCGGTGGTCCTCAAGGAAGGCGTAAGCGGTGGGGCCGAATGCGTGGTGTATGTCAACGGCCGGCTGACCGGACAATGGAACTCCTGCTACAAGCTGAGCGATGGTGGGGTGCCGGGCGAAGAGCACGAAGTCCTGGTCGAGGCGTACGCCGGCCACGGGCCAATCGCGGTGAGCGCCGGTCCCACGCCGCCCGGCCGTCGACCGTACGGTGAGACGCCGCCCCAGCAACGGGAAGTGGGTGAGAGCTCGTTCGGCGTCTGGGAAGAGGACGTATACCAACTGCTGATGGACGTGCGGACGCTGTATGACCTCCGGGAGCACCTCGACCCCGATTCGCTCCGCGTGGCGCAGATCGACGCCGGATTGCGGGATTTCTCACTGACGGTGGACTTCGAGCAGTCCCGGACGCAGATGCTGGAGACCGTTCGGGCGGCACGGGAACGCCTGGAGCCGCTGCTGGATTGCATGAACGGGTCGACGGTGCCCACCCTCTTTGCCTTCGGCCACGCGCACATCGACGTCGCCTGGCTCTGGCCCCTGGCCCAGACGAAGCGAAAATGCGCGCGCACATTCGCGAATCAGCTCTCATTGATGGAGAGGTATCCTGAGTACAGATTCCTGCAGAGCCAGCCCCAGCTCCTGGAGTATACCCGACAGCACTACCCCGGGCTCTACAGCCGGGTCAAGGAGGCAGCAAGAGACGGCCAGTTCGTCGCCGACGGCGGCATGTGGGTGGAAGCCGACACTAACGTGTCGGGAGGCGAGGCACTGATCCGCCAGTTCCTCTACGGGAAGCGCTTCTTCCGGGAGGAGTTCGACGTCGACTGCGAGCTGCTCTGGCTGCCCGATGTCTTCGGGTATTCGGGCGCGTTGCCCCAGATCATGCGCGGTTGCGGCGTGAAGTACTTCTCAACGGCCAAGATATTCTGGGCCTATCACGGCGGCGATCCGTTCCCCTACAACACGTTCACCTGGGAGGGCATCGACGGATCGGAAGTGGTGGTCCATTTGTGCAACGACTACAACTCGCAGACCCGGCCCCAGGATGCCATCCGTCGCTGGAAGGAACGCGTCCAGAAGGACGGCATCTCCTCGCGCCTCATGCCCTTCGGTTGGGGAGACGGCGGCGGCGGGCCGACGCGCGATCACCTGGAGTACCTGCGGCGCATGGAGAACCTGGAGGGCGTGCCCGGGATCCGCATCGCCTCGCCTACGGAGTATTTCAAGGATCTGGAGGAACGGGGGGTGCCGGATGCACGCTATGTCGGCGAGCTCTACTACCAGTGCCACCGCGGCACCTATACCTCGCAGGCCCGCACGAAGCGGCTGAACCGCAGGAGCGAACTTGCGTTGCGGGAGGCCGAGGTGTGGGCGGCCGCGGCCGCGGCGCTGACGGACTTCCAGGTGCCGCAGGACGAACTCGACGATGCATGGCGGGCGGTGCTGCTCAACCAGTTCCACGACATCCTTCCCGGCACCTCGATCCGGCGCGTCTACGACGAGGCCGAGGCCGGCTTCACTCGAGCCATCGACGCGGCCAGAGCCGTCACTGCCGGGGCCGCCAGCGCCCTGACCTCCGGCTCTGAGGATCTCACCGTCTTCAACTCGCTCTCCTGGGAGAGGGACGTCCTGGTCGAGCTGCCCGAGGGGCAGACCGGTGCCGGCGATGCGGAGGGTGTCCCCCTGCGCTGCCAGGAGGTGGAGGGGCGAACGCTCGCGGAGGTGAAGGTGCCCCCGTGCGGGTGGACCACCATCCGGGCGGACGCTGCGGAACCGGGGACGGAGTCGGAGGAACAGGAACCGCACACACTGGAGAACGAGTGCCTGCGGGTCGAGTTCGGTGACCGGGGGGAGGTCGTGAGTATCTTCGACAAGGAGACCGCCCGGGACCTGACCGCCGGACCGTGCAGCGCCTTCAGGATGTTCAAGGACGTTCCCTGCTCGTGGGACGCGTGGGACATCGACAGCATCTACTCGCTCACCCCCGTCGAGCTTGGCGCGGAGGCGGAGTTCGAGATGGTCAGCAGGGGGCCGCTTCTTCAGCGTGCCCGGATCTACCGCCGGCTGAACGAGTCCGAGATGGTGCAGGACGTGACTCTGCGACGCGGCAGCCGACGGGTGGACTTCCACACCGTCATCGACTGGCAGGAACGGCACAAGCTGCTGAAGGTGGCCTTTCCCGTGGACATCCACACCACCGAGGGCATCCACGAAATCCAGTTTGGTCACATCCGGCGGCCCAACCACAGCTCCCGGCAGTTCGACGCGGACCGGTTCGAGGTTTGCAGCCACAAGTGGACGGCGATCGCGGAGGAGAACCGCGGCTTTGCCGTGCTGAACGACTGCAAGTACGGCGTCAACGTTGACGGCAACAGCATCAACCTCACGCTGCTGAAGGCGCCGCTTGCGCCGGACATGACGGCCGACAGGGGCCGGCAGGAGTTCACCTACGCCTTCCATGCCTGGAACGGCAGCTTTGCCGACAGTGACGTTGTGCAGGAAGCCTACGACTTGAATTGCCCGACCTGGACCGCGCCCGGCTCAGCCGGCACGAGGAGCCTGTTCCGCCTGGATGCGTCGAATCTCGTCTTGGAAGCGATCAAGCCGGCGCAGGACGGCTCGGGCGACCTGGTCCTGCGCATCTACGAGTGCAAACGCATGGCGACGCGAGCCGTCCTCTCCACGCCGCTGCCCCTGGCGGGGGCCGCGCTGGCGGACATGCTCGAGCGAAGGCAGGCAGAGCTGGAGGTCGGAGACGGCCGGATCCCGCTGGAGTTCCGGCCGTTCGAGATCAAGACCGTCCGCCTCAGCCTGGAATGATGGCCGCAACGGAGGCGGTTTCGCTCTATGTCAGCCCGCTGTCCCGCCGACGGGGTGCTGGAAGTAGGCCCGCAGTGCCTCGATGGCGCGGCGGCCGCAGCGGAGGAACATCAGGTCCGTCGTCCCCGCCACGTGAGGCGTCATGACCACGTTGTCGAGCTCTCGGAGCACGTCATCCAGGGGCGGCGGTTCCGGCTCGTACACGTCCAGGTAGGCTCGAATCCTGCCGCTGGAGAGCTCCTCGCGCAGTGCATCCCCATCCACCAGTGCGGCACGGGCGCAGTTGACGAACAGCGCTCCGTCCCTCATCAGCGAGAACTCGTGCGCACCCATCATGCGCTTCGTCTCGTCGGTGACCGGGGCGTGCAGGGAGACCGCATCGGCAGCCTGGAGGAGTTCGTCGAGCCCGACGAGT
>JASFTU010000261.1:0-4582 GCA_050050635.1 Candidatus Brocadiaceae bacterium | reverse complement strand
AACCAGGAGGGCCAGCTCGCTCATTCGGCCTCCGTCCGGGCCTCCACCTTCTCTACCTCTCCCCCCAGGCTCCGGATGATCCCGACGGACTCCGGGTCGATAAGCACACGGTACTGGAGCCTGCCGTCCCGACAGGACCGGTCGCGCACCTGTCCTCTCTCGTAGAGAAATGAGTCCAGCCGGCCGTTGCCCAGGCCAGCTTCCACGCGGTACTCGGTGAGGGATCTGTCCAGCAGTTCGCAGACGCGTCGGGCCACTTCCTCCAGTCCGGTGCCCGTCCGCGCGCTCGTGCAGATGACCTCATCGACCAGCTTCCTGACCAGCGGGATGCCCGAGTAGTCCTGGACGAGGTCCGTTTTGTTCAGCAGGTAGATGGCGGGCCTGTCGGCACAGCCCACCTCGGCCAGGGCCTCGTTCACGGAGCGCACTTCCCGCTCGGGGTCGGGCTTGGCCGCGTCGATGACGTGCAGCAGGAGGTCCGCCTCCCGGGCTTCCTCCAGGGTGGCATGGAAGGTGGCGACCAGGTGATGAGGGAACTTGCGGATGAATCCCACGGTATCGCTCAGCAGGACTTCCCGCCCGTCGGGCAGCTCCCAGTCCCTGGTCCGCGTGTCGAGCGTCTCGAAGAGGCGATCCCGCACGGAGACGCCGGAGCCGGTAAGTGCGTTCATCAGGCTGGACTTGCCGGCATTGGTGTAGCCGACGAGGGCAACGGTGGTGAACCTCTGGTTGCGGTCCTCCACCATGACGTGGCGGCGTTTTTCGATCTTCTCCAGGCTTTTCTTCAGCTCGTGTATCCGCCGCTGCACGAGACGGCGGTCCACCTCGAGCTGTTTCTCGCCGGGCCCCCTCACGCCGATTCCGCCCCCGACCGGGCCGCCCAGCGTGCCGCCCGCGGTCCGGTCCAGGTGCGTCCATCGCCTGGTCAGGCGGGGCAGCTCGTACTCCAGTTGCGCCAGCTCGACCTGGAGCTTCGCCTGCTTGGTGCGGGCATGCGAGGCGAAGATGTCCAGGATCACCTCGCTGCGGTCCACCACCTTCGTGTCCAGCTCGCCTTCGAGCGTCTTCACCTGGGCGGGACTCAGTTCGTCGTCGCAGATGACGACGTTGGCGTCCGTGCTGCGGCACAAACGGCGCAGCTCCTTCAGCTTGCCGGTGCCCAGGTAATGGGTGCGGTGGGGATGATCGCGTCTCTGCCTGAGACGCCCGACAATCCTGGTCCGGGCAGTATGGGCCAGGCTCTCCAATTCCTCGAACGTTTCGTCCGCGTCGAGGTCGTTGCGCCGTGATATGACCTGCACGAGCACCGCTTGCTCGGCCCTGAGGGCCAGGTCGGTTCTTCTCGGCTCCGCCATAGGGTTCGGCATGTACCCCGTTGACCAGTTCAGCTGTCCAAACATCATTATAGCCGGAAATGCACGGGCCCGCTACCCCTGAGGCTTCCCTCAGCCCTCGCCCGTCCGGTGGCCCGGGGTCCCGGCCATCCAGCGCCGCGGTTGAAACCTCGGCCTCGCTCCATATATAAGGATCTTCCTGCCTGCAATCCGAAGGGGACGCCCCTGCTGGAGAACGAGACATTCCAGGGCGACGGGAACGGCCCAGAAGGCCCCGCCTCTCCAGCGGGAGCGGTGCGAGGCCGGCGGCTGTTGCTGTGGTTCCTGGGAGCGGTCGTCCTGCTCTATGCCCTGGGACTGAACGAACACTGGCGCTTCCAGCGGGACAGCGCCCTCTACCTGAGTCTTGGCCGCTCGCTCGCCGAGAACGGCACCTACGAGTTCAACTTCCGGCCCCACTCCCTTGCCCTGCCCGGCTTCCCCGGCTTGCTTTACGTGGTCTATGCAATGGTCGGCGAGAGCTTTCTGGCCATGAATCTGCTGGTTTCTCTCCTGGGCATCGGGTGCGTCGCCACGGGGTGGCTTCTTTACAGGAAGCTCGGCCTGTCCGGGCGGGCGCTCATCGCATGCTGCCTGCTTCTGGGCCTGTCCCGGACGCTGTACTACTACTCCACCCACGTCATGGCTGATGTCCCGTTCCTGCTATTGGCGCTGGTCGGACTCTATCTCGGGTTGCGCATGCTGGAGGTCGAGGGAGCCTTCGGCTGGACGCTGGTGCTCGCAACGGGCCTGACCGCCGCCGCCGCGGCGACCTTGCGCCCCCTGGGTCCGGCGCTCCTGGCAGGCCTGGTCGGCGGGTTGTGGCTGCGCCGGGGCAGCCTTGCGGACTGGCTGCGCAACTCCGTCAGGACGCTGGTCGTGATCGCACCGTCGGCCGCGCTGGCGGCCGTGATCGTGCTCCAGGAACCGGATGGGCGAACCTACTACACGGTTTACCTTGCCGGCCGAAGCCCCGCCGCCCTGATGGCGGGAGCTCTGAGCAAGGCGCCGGAGCTGATGGAATCGCTCTCGGACGCGTTGCTGGGTACGAACGTGGGTTTGACTGCCGGGACACTGCTGACCGCCCTGATGCTGCTGGGACTGGTGACCGCCGCGCGGAAGGGCGAGAGGATGGTCTCCATCTACGGCGCGTTGTGCGTCGTCGGCACGCTGGTAGGCAACCCGGGCCGGCGGAGCCTGCTGCCCGCTCTCCCGGCCCTCATCCTGTGGCTCGTGCTCGGTGCGGGACGCGCGGGAGACCTGCTGGAGCGGCTGCCTCACCTCAGCCGTCGGCGTCTGGTCAGGCTGTCCTACGTCTTGCTCGGCGTCGCTCTGGCCGTCAACCTGATCAGAATCGGAGAGGTCATCCGCGAGGCGCGCTCGTCGGACTTCTACCAGGCCACCGAACATGGACGGCTCGCCGGCTACTTCGACCTCACGGAATGGCTGGAGAGCAACGCGCCGCCGGGAGCGACTGTCCTGACGCGGGAGCACCGATTCGTCCACTACTTCGCGCGAACGCGGGTCGTTCCTTTCCGCAGGGAACGTGTCGGTGACAGTGCGTACCGGTTGAAGAGCGTCATCTGCGAGCATGCCGTCACACACGTGGTTCACGACTCCAGGGAGCAAGGCGACTGGGAATGGCTCGGGGCGGTAATCGAGGGCAATCCCCGGATCTGGGAGCAGGTCCGCCGCTTCGGAACGGTGACGCTGTACCGTGTCCATCGCGACAGACTCGACACGCTCCAGACACCCGCGGCACCATCCTCCGGGAGCGGCACGGCTCTTCGGGGCCCGAGCGGACCATGTTAGAATGGCGACTCGTGCGATTCCCATAGTCCTCCGGGGCTGACATGGCGCGCAGGAACGTTCTGGTGATCGGGCTGGACAGCGCGACGCTGGACCTGGTGCGCCCCTGGGCGGCGGAAGGGATCCTGCCGAATCTGGCCAGCCTGCTGGAGGAAGGGGCCGTCGGCCCCCTTCGGTCCACGCTCCCTCCCCTCTCCCCTGCCGCCTGGAGCACCTTCGCCACCGGGGTCGGCCCCGGGCAGCACGGCATACTGGACTTCCAGCAGTTCGAACCGACCAGCTACGACGTCCGGTTCGTCAACGCCTCGGACCGCCGCGGGCTGCCCTTCTGGGAGGCGGCCGGGGCGCAGGGCGTCCGGGGAGGCGTGCTCAACGTGCCCGTTACCTATCCGCCGCGCGGTTACAACGGCTTCATCGTCTCGGGCATGCTCACGCCCCGGCGCAGCCCGGCAATGGCAAGCCCCTCGTCCGTGTTCCGGGACCTGATGGAAGCCAGCCCGGAGTACGCCATAGACGTGGACCTGGCGGACAGGGGTGCGCGCGGCGCGGCACGCAGATTCGTCGAGCGCTCCACGGCCGTGTTGCGGGCGCGCAGGGACGCCGCACTCGGCCTCTATCGGAAACACCGTCCCCCGCTGTTCTGCGTGGTGTTCACCACCGCCGACAGGATCTCCCACTACTTCTGGCGCCACTACGAGGCGGTCGAGGCAGGACGAGCCCGAAATGAGGAAGAGGAGTTGCTGGGCCGTTCTCTGCAGGCGGCGTACCGGGAACTCGACGAGGCCGTGGGGGCGCTGACGCACGAGGCCGGGCCCGAGACGGACGTCCTCGTGCTATCGGACCATGGAGCGGGGCCGCTGCGGCGGGGCCTGAACCTGTACGCCGTCCTGGAGGGGGCGGAGCTCCTCGTGCGGCGGGAACGGGGGATGATCGCGCGTCTGGTCAAGGACGCCCTGACGGCCTTTGCCTGGCGTTCTCCGAGGCGCCTTCAGCGGGCGATCAAGACGTTCCTGCCGGGGTTGACACGGCGCGCTGCGGGGATGGTGGCCTCCGGCGGCATCGACTGGCAACGGACGCTGGCCTATCCCACCGGCTACTGCTCCGGGGTCTTCGTGAACCTGCGGGGGCGGCAGCCGGCCGGCGCGGTCCCCGACGCCGACTATGAGGACGTGCGGGACCGCATCGTCGAGGTTCTGGCCGGACTGATCGATCCGGAGACCGGCGGCCCCGTCTTTGCACGCGTGGCGCGCCGGGAGGAGGTATGGTCCGGCCCGCGCGCCCGACGCTTCCCCGACGTGTTCGCCGAGCCGGCGGAGGCCATCTATGACCTGGGCATCCTGCGCGCCGACAAGCACCCCGGCCAGGTGTTCTACCCCCTGTTCGACGTGCCCCACGTCGAG
>JASFTU010000260.1:0-4585 GCA_050050635.1 Candidatus Brocadiaceae bacterium | reverse complement strand
CTGCCGTCGAAGAAGGCGCCCCGACACGAATAGGCCAGGGGGTAGAAGAGGAACAGCCCCAGGAACGCAAGGATGACCGCCAGCAGGATGATCCGCGTCCTGTTCATGGAGCTCCTCAGGTCTCGGCGGGGAGTATGACCCCGTCCTCCGGTGCGAAGTGCACCTGGACTTGCTCTCCGCGTGCCGGCGGGGCACCCGCCGGATTCGCCTGGATCGCCAGCAGTTCCATTCCGTTGGCGGACAGAACCATCTGCTCCACCTCTCCGAGGTACACGCTGCTCTCCAGCGTGCTGGATATGGTGTTCCGTTCGGCGCTGCCCAGCTTCAGGCATTCGGGGCGGACCATGCAGACGGCGGGCTCGCCCGGTGCCGGAGTGCGTCCTCCGAGGCGCGCGGCAAGAGCGCCCAGCCGCGTCTGAATGGTGCCCGTCTCGCTGTCCGTTGCGAGCAGTGTGCCCTCGATCATGTTGGCCTCACCGACGAACTCCGCAACGAACCGGTTCAGGGGACGCCGGTAAACCGACCGGGGGTCGCCGACCTGCTCGACGCGCCCCATGCTCATTACCGCCACCCGCTCGGCCATGGATAGGGCTTCCTTCTGGTCGTGGGTGACGTAGATCATCGTTATCCCGGTCTCCTCGTGGATGCGACGTATCTCGTTACGCATCTCGAGCCGGAGGCGGGCATCGAGGTTGGATAGCGGCTCGTCCATCAGCACCACGTCCGGCTCGATCACCAGGGCACGGGCCAGCGCGATGCGCTGCTGCTGGCCCCCTGAGAGCTGGTTGGGCATGCGCTCGCGGAACTTCGACATGCGCACGGTCTGGAGGGCTTCGGCGACGCGCCGCTCCCGCTGTGCTCTGTCCACCTTGCGTTCGCGCAGACCGTAGGCCACGTTCTCCGCCACCGTCATGTGGGGCCACAGGGCGTAGTTCTGGAAGACCATGCCGGTATTGCGCCTGTGCGGCGGCACCGTGTCGATGCTGCGGTCGTCGAAGAACACGGCCCCGTGGTCCGGCTTCAGGAATCCGGCGATCATCCGGAGTATCGTGGTCTTACCGCAGCCTGAGGGTCCGAGCAGGAAGAAAAGCTCGCCTCTGCGGACCTCGAACGAGACATCCTCCACGGCGACGGTTTCGCCGTAGTGTTTCGTCACTTCTCGGAGCGCGACGCCAACCATCAAAGGCCCTCCTTCAGCCGGCGGTATAGAGCGCGTGCCTCCCTCGACCAGCGGGCCACCGTCTCGGCCCGAAAGTAAGGGTCGTCCCACTTGCTCTCGGCAAGTTCGAGAAGCTGCTGTTCGGGAACCGGTGGCTTGAGAAGTTCCGCCTTGCGGTGGTGCCCGTCGGGCAGCTTGCGCAGGTGGCGCCATGCCTCCGCAAGTTCCTGCCGCGTGTCGATGATCCGCGCACCGATCAGGTCGTTGAGGATCTGCCATCGCACGTTCTTCTTCTCGGGGTCGAACGCGACGCCGCCCTCGAACTCGAAGGGATCGAACGTGACGACGGCATCCTCCCCGCAACGGCGAGCCAGCCCGGGGAGGACGGGCAACCTGTAGAGCTGGAACTCCTTCGGCCCTCCCGGCGCTCCCCGGCGCAGGATCCAGAGCTTCTGGCCTTCCTCGGAAAGCACGAACTGCACGAAGAGCTCGGCGACCTCAACGTTGGGCGCCCCCTTGAGGACGCCGATCCCGTCGGGATTGACGACCGTCAGGTGGTCGGGCAGGCGGAAACCCATACGATCTTCGCCGACCTCCGCGACGGCACGCAGGGCGTAGGTGTCGATGGCCATCCCGCAGGCGGCCTCCCCGGTGGCCACTTCGCGCGGGACGTCGCTGGCCTGTCGGCTGAAGCCGCGGCAGTTCGCGCCGATACGCATCACCGTCTCCCAGCCCTCCTCCCATCCGTAGGCCTGGAGGATGATCTCGTAGACCATGTGCATGCTGCCGCTCTGGCGGGGGTCGGCCGAACTGACCCATGTGAAATAACCCGCAGCCCCCAGGTCCTCCCAGGTCGCTGGCTCGGCTGTATCGAGGAACTGGAGGACGTCCTTGTTGTAGAGGATGCCGAAGCCCGCCAGGCACGCGCCGAACCAGCTCCGGTCACGGGCATACACCTCCATGCCGGCGTAGGTCTGCGGTATGGGCTCGAGCACCTCCTCGGGCAGGCTGCATCGGTGAAGCAGGCCCTTTCCCCCAAGGTGCATGAAGGGGTCCACGCCGCCGCCGAAGAAGATGTCGATGCCGATCCCGCCGGGCGTCTGCTCGAACTGGTCGGCGACGTAGCGTATCGCCTGGAGCGTCCCGCCGACGTCCAGCCACTGGATCTTCACCCGGAAGCCCTGTGTCTCCGCCGCCCAGTCCGAGAAGGCCCACTCGAACTCCCGTCGGATGCTCTCGGCATGGGGGGAGACGATGACCAGCTCGCGGGCCGGCAGATGGCTGCCGCCTGCCGCGGTGGGCTCCTCCCGCTCGGGACGCAGGGCGAACGGTAGGGAGAGCACAAGGAGGAAGGCGACGGCCACCACGCCGTGCCGGACCCTCAGGCCGCTCAGCCGAACGGGCATCTGCCACGCGCTCCGGAGGTTGAGTTGAGTGCCTCTCGCATGCGGCCCAATGTATCAGATTCGGCGGCACGGGGAAAGTCGTCTCCCCCCCCGCGTCGCCCTGAAGTTCTCCCTCGGGTGCTTTGAGTCGGTTCGGTGAATCTGCTATAAAAGCTCGCGCCGGGAGATTCCCGCCAGGGAGAGAACAGGGGCTCAGGACGTGGCCAAAGAGCAGGCAATACATTTCGACAGGTTCGGACGCACCTACCAGCTCCGGATCAGGGATGCGGCGGGCCTGGAAGACGCCCTGGAACTGGACAACGCCCTGTGGATAGCCACCTCGGCCCCGGTGGCAGCCCTGAACTGCGACGAGCGGTTCCTTCGCTTCGTGGACGCCGACGGAAACGGCTACATCCGTTGCGACGAGCTGCGAACGGCAATCCGCTGGTTGCTCGACAGGCTGTCCGACGTGAGCCGTCTGCACGAGGGTGCCGACGAGCTGCGCCTGGGTGCGCTGAACGGCAGCGACGCCGGGGGGCGGACACTGGTTGAAACGGCGCGCTACGTGCTCCGGTTCCTCGGCGCGCCGGGCACCGATTCGATCTCCCTTGCCCAGATCGAGTCGTTCGAGCGGATGCTGGACAACCATCCGATCAACGGGGACGGCGTGATCCCGCCGGGGGCGGCCGAAGACGAGGGAGTCGCCCGGTTTATCCGGGACATCGTGGCGAGCGGCGGGGGCACGGAGGACCGTACCGGGCGAGTCGGCATCACGGAGGACGACCTGGAGCGTTTCCTGTCCGACGCGGTCGCCCGGCTGGCCTGGCTGGCGCGGGCGGAGGAGAGCAAAGAGTCGGACGAGATCCGGCCGCTCGGGCCGGACACATCCGATGCGTACGCGGCTTACGAAGCGGTGCGGCCAAAGGTAGACGAGTTCTTCGCCCGATGCCGCGCGGTGCGCTTCGGCGGCTCGGGGGCAGGAGCGGGCGCGCCGGCCATTGCCGCCGGGCAGGGAGAGGAGGAGCCCACTGCCGAAGCCATCGATGCGGCCCTCCGCCGGGCTCCGTTGGCCCCGCCGAACGCCGACGGCATCTTGCCTCTGCAGGACGAGGTCAACCCGGTCTATACTGGCGCGCTGGAGCGCCTGCGCAAGCTGGTGGTGCGTCGCGTGATCGGTGAGAGGAAGGTGATCCGGTGGTCCGAGTGGCAGTCCATCAAAACGTTCTTCGCTCCGCACAAGGCGTGGCTCGACTCGGAACCGGGCGGGTCCGTGGCGGGATTCGACAGAGAGACGCTGCGCGAATACGTGGACGGTCCCTACGCCGACGCTGTCCGCACCATGCTGGCCGAAGACCGGGAGGTGGCCGAGAGACTGGCCGCCGTGCAGGAGTTGCTGAAGCTTCTGCTCTATCACAGACACCTGATGGAGCTGGCCAACAACTTCGTCAGCTTTCCCGATCTCTACGACCCGGCCCGCAGGGCGATTTTCGAACGCGGCTCGCTGGTGATCGACGGGCGTTGGTTCAACTTCGCCACCCGGGTGGAGAACCGGGAAGAGCATGCCCGGGTCGCCCGCACCAGCCGGATGTATGTCATGTATGTCGAGGTGCGGAAGCAGGATGGGGCAACGAAGACACTGGTCGCTGTGCCCGCGACCTCCGGCACCGCGGGCAACCTGTGCGTGGGGAAGCGCGGCGTGTTCGTGGACACCGATGGAGAGCACCACGAAGCACGGGTGGTGGAGATCATCGAGAATCCCATCAGCTTCCGCGAGGCGCTGGTCTCGCCCTTCGTCCGGCTGGGGCGTTTCATCGTCGGCAAGATCGAAGCCATGTCGGCGGGCGCCCAGAAGGAGCTGGAGGCGCAGGTGGGACAGGCTGCCCAGCAGGTCCAGCAGGGCGTTGAGGAGACCGCGCGGCAGCCGACACAGCCTTCCCAGCAGCAGCCGACCGCCGGGCAGACATCCGCCTCGCGGCGCGATCTGCTCGTGGGGGCCAGCGTGTCCATCGCCGCCCTCAGCTCGGCGTGCGCGTTCATCACC
>JASFTU010000259.1:0-4597 GCA_050050635.1 Candidatus Brocadiaceae bacterium | reverse complement strand
CCGTGGGTCTCGTCGCGCTCCAGGCGGAGGGTCTTCCCTTCCACCATGTCCTCGTAGCGGACCTTGCCGCTCACCTCGGCCAGGATCGGCGTGTAGTGGGTATCCCACTGCGCCAGGAGCTGGCCCTCTTCGGCTTCCTCGTCCTCGGCCACCACGACCTCGGCGCCGAGCGGCACGCTGTGGCGTTCCAGCTCGCGCTCCTTCTCGTCGGTGATGACCAGCTCGCCGTGACGGCTGATGGAAACTTCGCGCCCGTCCGGGTCCTCGACCACGTGCAGCTCCTCGAACCGCACGATGCCCTCTCGCTTGGCGCGGACCTCGCTCTCCTCACCGCCGCCGATGGCGACGCCGCCGATGTGGAAGGTGCGCATGGTGAGCTGGGTCCCGGGCTCGCCGATGGACTGCGCGGCGATGATGCCGACCGTCAGCCCACGCTCGGCGAGGGCCTTGGTGGCCAGGTCCATGCCGTAGCACATCGCGCAGACGCCCTGCCGGGCCTCACAGGTGAGCGGCGAGCGGACGCGTATCTTCATCCGTTCGTCGAACTCCTCGATGCGTCGTGCGATGTCCTCGGTGATCAGCTCGTTCTCCCGGACGATGACCTCATCGTGCACCAGGTCAACGATGTTGTCCCGCGCCACGCGACCGGTGATGATGTCCCGCAGGGGGACGGCGATCTTGTCGCCCCTCATCACGGGGCCCTTGGTGACGCCGTTGGCGGTGCCGCAGTCCACCTCGGTGATGACCACGTTCTGGGCCACGTCGGCCAGTCGGCGCGTCAGGTAGCCGCTCTGGGCGGTCTTCAGCGCCGTGTCCGCAAGGCCCTTCCGGGCCCCGTGCGTGGAGCTGAAGTACTCCAGCACGTCCAGCCCTTCGCGGAAGTTGGCCTTGATGGGTGTTTCAATGATCTGACCGCTGGGCTTGGCCATCAGGCCACGCATCCCTGCCAGCTGGCTGACCTGCTGGGACTTGCCCCGCGCGCCGGATTCCATCATGAGGTAGACGGGGTTCAGGTAGGGTTTACCGTCCCGCTCATCGTTGGCCAGTTCATCGAACATCTCCTGCGCGACGGCGTCGGTGGCGGCGCTCCACTCGTCGATGACGCGCTGTCGTCGCTCGATGTCGGTGATGGCTCCTTCCCGGTAGGCCTTGCTGATCCGGCTGACGATCTGCTCGGTGTCCTGGAGGATCTTCTGCTTGTTGGGGGGGAGCTTCAGGTCGACCATGGCGAACGATATGCCGGCCTCGGTCGCCGCGTGGAAGCCCAGTTCCTTCACCGCGTCGAGCATCTCGACGGTTGCCTGGCGGCCGAGGTGCTCGTAGCAGTCGTGAATGGCGCGGTTCAGGCCGCCGCTGGCCATGGGAGAGTTGTAGAAGGGCAGGCCGTCGGGCAGGCTGTCGTTGAACAGGATGCGTCCGACCGTGGTTTCCAGCAGCCCCTCCAGCGGCCTGGCCGGCGCATCGTTGCGCGTGACGACGTCCTTCACGTCGCCCGGCCGCACGCGCACCCGCGAGTGCACCCGGAGCCGCCCCTGGGCGTAGGCCATGTGGATCTCGGTGAAACTGGCGAAGGTCTTGACCTTCTCCTGCTCCTCGCGTGGCTCCACGGTCAGGTAGTAGCAGCCGAGCACGATGTCGTGCGAGGGACCGATGATCGGTCGTCCGTCCTGCGGCGTGAAGACGTTGTAGGGGGCCATCATGAGCGTCTTCGCCTCGATCTGGGCCTCGACGCTCAGGGGCAGGTGGACCGCCATGGCGTCGCCGTCGAAGTCCGCGTTGAAGCCCTTGCACACCAGCGGGTGCAGCTTGATGGCGTTGCCCTCGACCAGCACGGGATCGAACGCCTGTATGCCCATCCTGTGGAGCGTCGGCGCCCGGTTCAACAGCACCGGGTGGTGCTCGATCACCTCTTCCAGGACGTCCCACACCTCGTCGGTCCGCTTCTCCAGCTCCTTCTTGGCGTTCTTCAGGGTGTCGGCAACGCCTTTCTCCCTCAGCTTCCGGATGATGAAGGGCTGGTAGAGCTCCAGGGCGATCTTCTTGGGCAGGCCGCACTGGTTGAGGTCCAGCTCGGGGCCGACCACGATGACGCTGCGGGCCGAGTAGTCCACGCGCTTGCCCAGCAGGTTCTCCCGGAACCGGCCCTGCTTGCCCTTGATCATGTCCGTGAGGGACTTCAGGGGTCGGCGACTGCTGCCCATGACGGGCCGCTTGCAGCGGCTGTTGTCGAACAGCGAGTCCACTGATTGCTGAAGCATGCGCTTCTCGTTGCGGATGATCACGTCGGGCGCGTTCAGGTCCAGCAGCTTCTTCAGCCGGTTGTTCCTGTTGATGATGCGCCGGTAGAGGTCGTTCAGGTCACTGGAGGCGAAGTTGCCGCTGTCCAGGGGAACCAGGGGTCGCAGGTCCGGCGGGATTACGGGTATGACATCCAGCACGATCCATTCGGGCTTGTTGCCGCTGTCGCGGAGCGCTTCCGCCTCGGTCAGTTGCTTGATTATTCGCTTGCGCCGCTGCTTGGAGGTGTCGGTCTTCAGTTCGGCGCGCAGCTCGACGCTCAACTGCTTCAGGTCCAGGTTCTCCAGGAACTTACTGATGGCCTCCGCGCCCATGAGCGCCTCGAACGCCCGGTCGCCGTACTCCTGCTGTGCGTCCCGGTATTCCTCCTCCGAGAGCAACTGCTTGTACTCCAGGGGCGTGTCCTTCGGGTCGGTGACGGCATAGCTCTGGAAGTAGATGATGCGCTGGAGGTCCGTGCTCTTCATGGCCAGCAGGTTGCCCAGACGGCACGGCATGCTTTTGAAGAACCAGATGTGCACGACGGGCGCGGCCAGGCTGATGTGGCCCATCCGACGCCGACGCACGCGGCTGTGTGTGACCTTGACCCCGCACCGGTCGCACACGATGCCCTTGTGCTTCATGCCGCGGTATTTGCCGCAACTGCACTCCCAGTCTTTGTCCGGACCGAATATCCGCTCGCAGAACAGCCCGTCCCGCTCGGGGCGGTAGGTCCTGTAGTTGATGGTCTCCGGCTCGGTCACCTCACCGTAAGACCAGCTCCGGATGTCGGCCGGAGAAGCCAGGGAGATCCTGACGGACTTATACTCATTGATCCGATCGTAACCGCTGTCCAGCATTATTATCGGCCTCCGATCAGGAGGGGGGACTTGGTGCCTTGCCCCGGGGGAACCCGTCCTATAGTCTTTCCTTCTCCAGGCGGATGTTCAGGCCCAGGCCTCGGATCTCGTTGCACAGCACCTCGAAGGCGACGGGTATGCCGGCCTCGAGGATGTTCTCGCCTTTCACCATCGACTCGTAGATCTTGGTGCGTCCTTCGATGTCGTCGCTCTTGACGGTGAGCAGTTCCTGGAGGATGTGAGCGGCGCCGTAGGCCTCCAGTGCCCATACTTCCATTTCGCCGAACCTCTGGCCGCCGTGCCGTGCTTTGCCGCCCAGTGGTTGCTGGGTGATCAGCGAGTAGGGGCCGGTGGCCCTGGCGTGCACCTTGTCGTCCACCAGGTGGTCCAGTTTCATCATGTACATGTAGCCCACGGTGACCCGCTGGTGGAACGGTTCGCCGGTTCTGCCGTCGTAGAGCACGCTCCGGCCGTCCTGCGGCAGCCCGGCCTCGCGCAGGCATTCCCGGATCTCCTCCTCCGTTGCGCCGTCGAAGGGAGGAGTGACGGCCTGGAAGCCGAGGGCCCTGGCGGCCCAGCCGAGGTGCGTCTCCAGGATCTGCCCCACGTTCATACGGCTCGGCACGCCGAGCGGGTTGAGCACGATGTCCACCGGCGTGCCGTCCTCCAGGAACGGCATGTCCTCGACGGGCAGGATCTTCGCGATGACGCCCTTGTTCCCGTGACGGCCGGCCATCTTGTCGCCGACGGCCAGCTTGCGCTTGGAGGCGATGTAGACTTTCACCATCTCCAGCACGCCGCTGGGAAGCTCGTCGCCGGTGGTGTAGTCCATCAGCCTGCGTTCTCGCTCCTCGCGCAGGCGCTCCAGCCTTTCGGCGTAGGGGGCCCAGGCCTTCACCGTCTTGGCGTTGATCCGGGCGCCGCCGAAGTCCATGACCCGCGGGTTGAACTCCTCGTAGAGGTCGGCCGCCTCGCCGGGAGTCATCTCATCGGTGATCTCGAAGACGCGTCCGGTGCGGACATCGGCGAGGGTCTGCCCGGCGGCCTGCTCCATGGCGCCGATGGCTTCACTGAAGACGCGCGCGATCTCGCGGTTGTAGTCCTCCCGGATCTCCTCGACCTGCTCGTCGAGCTCCTCCCTTTCCTCCGCGCTCAGGTAGGAACGCCGGCTGAATTTCCGGGTCTCCACCACCACGCCCTCGGTGCCGCTGGGCACGGTGAGGGAGTCGTTGCGCACGTCTTCGCCCGCCTTGCCGAAGATGGCGTAGAGCAGCTTCTCCTCCGGGGTGAGCTCGCTGCGGCTCTTCGGCGCAACTTTGCCGACCAGTATGTCGCCGGGCTCGATCCACGTGCCTTCCAGGATCACGCCGTCCGCGTCCAGGTTGGCCAGTTGCTGCTCCGAGACGTTCGGTATGTCCCGGGTGAACTCCTCCTTGCCCAGCTTGGTCTCCCGGATCTCC
>JASFTU010000258.1:0-4607 GCA_050050635.1 Candidatus Brocadiaceae bacterium | reverse complement strand
CGGCCTTGCCAAACCAGGTGAAGTAGTCTCCCACCACGTCGAAGCCGAGTTCCTGGCAGGTGGTCACCAGTCGGCGCACTTCCCCGTCCTGGAGGAGTTCCTCGCGTGTTGCGGGCGCGCTGGCGAGGGCCTCCAGGGTCTGCCTGTCACCCGGCCCTCCGAGGCACTCGTGCATCAGCAGCCCGAACCGCTCCTTGTAGAAGACGTGGGCGAAGTCGTCCTGCTGCCCGATCTTGTGGAAGATGATGTAGGCCAGGCTCTTATAGAGGTTGGGCGCGTTGGGGTTGAGCGGGATTCCCTCGTCGCGCAGCAGCTCCATGCCGCTCTTGACCCAGGCCCATCGGTCCGGAAACCAGCCGAGCTGGCAGCTTACGTTGTAGGACATGTTCCAGGCCTGGTCGTCCCAGACCTCCGGGATGCGCGGGGTGAGCTTGCAGGCCCAGTCAGCCAGCTGCACCAGCTCGAAGTAGCGCCCCTGTCGTTTGAGGGCCTCCATCCGGATCCAGATGACATCGATGATGATCCCACGAACCCAGCCCAGCACCTGCGTCGCCAGAGCCAGCTTGGGGCTCAGCCCTTTCACCGGCTCGTTGGTCAGGTCGTAGCGGTGCCGCATCTGTCGCAACGGGTCAACGGCCATCCCGCTGGCCGCCAGGAAGGCCACGGCCAGCATCAGGAACAGCAGCCTTCGGAACCGGGTATGCACGGTGTCAGTTTCCTCTCGGTCAGACGATTATCCGGGCCAGCTCTCTGCGGGCGTAGAAGTACATGCCGATCAGCATGGCCACCCCGCCCCTGAGGAACAGAAGCACGGCTCCCGCACGGCTCACCCGATCCATGCCCACGATCCGGCCGTTGACCAGGTCGCCCAGCGGGTTGAACCGGCCGAAGTCCGGCATCAGTGCAACGATCGATCCCGCAAACACCCGCCAGAGCCGCTCCAGGTGCACGGTCACCGGGTTGAGCCGGGCATAGATGTCCGGTTCCACGAAGTGCGCGTGGAACCACGAAGCCAGCAGGCCGCCGACGAACAGGCTGAACACCACGAGGCTGGCCACCGGAAAACTGAACAGCGAACCGGCCATCAGGCCCAGAGCAGCCAGCAGTGCCACGTGCATCATAAGCACCAGCAGTGACCGGTAGTAGTTGAGCTGGAACCCCTCCTCCTTCTGCAGCAGCTCGATCGGGTTCTTGATGTCGAAAGTCACCGACCCCCGCGGTGCGAGGCTTTCGAAGACCAGGTAGAGAGTTCCGTCCTCCGCCACGACTTTGCCCGGGAGAGAGAACTCGTGGAAATCGTTGCGCGTCCATCCCGCCGGAGGGGAGTAGACCGGTACCCCGGCCTGCCGCACCACAAGGCGGCTCCTTCCCCCCTCTCCTTCCTCGGCCTTCTGCCGGCGCGCATTGCAGGGCGTGAATCGGCCGATGATGGTCGGCGCGCCGCCGGCGAAGGCTTTGAAGCGCACCTGCACGGGGCCCTCCTGGTCGGGATCCAGCCCCGAGAAGCGCCATACGACCTGGCGCTTCCCCTCCTGGGGAATCGCCGTCTGCTGCCGGCGCCACTTCTCCTCCAGCAGCGACCGGCGAAAACTGTGGACGGCCGCATCGATCTTCTGTTCCGCCAGCCACTTGCGCGTCCTCTCCTCCATCTCCTCCGTCCACTCGGGCATCGGCGGCTGGACAGACCGCCGGGCGACGAACACCTCCTCGGTCAGTTGCCGGCGCTCCTTCAGCGCCCTGGCCTTCTCCTCGGGCGACATCTTCGAGTAGTCCGGCGCACGGAGCAGCAGCTGGACCAGCCCGTAGGTCGCCGCCGTCATGACGACCAGCGTCGCGGTGCACAACACCACCACCCCGAGCCACTTGCCGTAGAGAAACTGCCAGCGCCGCAGCGGCTTCGTGTCGGTGACGTGGACGTTGCGCTCCTCCACCTCTGTGCAGATGCTGGCCGTGGTCAGGAAGATAGCGACAAGGGACAGCAGCACCAGGCCGAGGCACAGGGAGTACAACAGCACCAGTTGCACCTGGCTCTTCAGGCTGCCCTCGGTCTTCAGGATGAACGGCAACGAGGGCATCAGTACGAGGAAGAACAGCAGCAGCACGATGACCAACTTGCGGTGAACCGCTTCCATAACCATCTTCCGGGAGACCGCCCAGACGGCCCCCCAGTTGCGGAGGGTAATGTAGAGCACGAAGCCGATGCCGAGCACGCATAGCAGGACCGCGAGGGAGGTCCACGGCGCCGCCTCTATCCCCCGCAGCCATTCCCCCGGGCTTTCCGAGAGGATGGCCAGTTGTCGGTAGAGGCTTCGGCCCAGCAGGTACACCAGCGGAGTAAGTGACAGCAGGAAGCACGCCAGGAGCAGCTCAGGCAGGCGGCGATAGACGGCGTCCCAGAGCTTAGCGATCGTCTTCTTCATCTTCCTGCGTGCCTTCGTCAGAATCTTCGATCAGCTGGTCAATCAAGTCCTCGTCCACCCCTGCACGGGGAGCAACGGCTTCTTCCGGCTCCTCGACGGGCTGCCCATCCTGCTCGGAGGTCTGGGTATCTCCCTTGACCAGTTCCTCGATGAGCCCCCGCTCTCCTGCTGCCGGCATAGCGGCCTCAGCGCCGGTCGGTTCTTCGTCGGCCTCAGACGTCGCCGCGCCCGCCGCGACGAGCTTCTCCAGGAGCTCCTCTCCCTCGCCCTCGCCCCCGCTGAGGAACTCAGCCGTTCCCGAGCCGGCCTCCGCTCCGGCCGTTGCAAGCCGTTCGCGCCGCGCCTCTCTGACGACCTCCAGGAAGAAGTCCTCCAGCCGGCGGGTGGGCGAGCTGACTTCCACGCCACTCGCCGCTCCGGTAGCCTGCCGGATGATCTCCAGCACGCGGCCCACGGCGGACTCGTCGATGCGGGGGGAGCGTATCTGGATCATCTCCTCGGCGGTGAGCAATCCGGCGACCGTGCCGACTGCCCGCTGCTTGCCACCGTAGAGGATGGCGATGCGGTCGCAGATCTCCTCCACGTCCGCCAGAAGATGGCTGCACAGGAAAATCGTCTTGCCACGGTCCCGCAGGGTCAGGATGAGATCCTTCATCTCGCGGGCCCCTATGGGATCCAGGCCGGTCGTCGGTTCGTCCAGGATCAGCAGATCGGGGTCGTTGATCAGGGACTGCGCCAGCCCGATGCGGCGAGCCATGCCCTTCGAGTATTCCCCCAGGGGCCGCCGCCGGGCGCGGTTGAGCCCGACCATCTCGATGAGCGCATCGGCGCGTTTGCGCCGCTCATCGCGCGCCAGCCCGAAGAGGCGTCCGAAGAAGTCCAGCGTCTCCTCCGCGTTCAGGTAGGAGTAGAGGTGCGATTCCTCGGGCATGTAGCCCACGCGCTTCTTGACCTGCACGTTGCGCGGGCTCTTGCCGAACACGCGGACGGCGCCGCTGGTCGGGAACAGCAGCCCCAGAACGATCCGCACGGTGGTCGTCTTGCCCGAGCCGTTGGGGCCGAGCAGGCCGAAGACCTCGCCCTGCTGGACGTCCAGGTTGAGCCGGTCAACGGCCCTGACCCGGTCGCGTCCCCAGAAGCCCCGGAAGACCTTGGTCAGTTCGATGATCTCAAGGACATTGCTGTTTGTGCCTGGCATAGCTTCTCCCTGGCCCTGTCCGGGCCGGCGTTCACGTCGCGACCGGCACGGGCTTGCTGCGGTCAACCACGGTGCCCGAGTACGGCGACAGGTTCTCCCCGAACCTGACGAGGCGGGCGCTGTTGAAGATGACGATGAATGAACCCACGTTGTGCAGCAGAGCCGCCAGCACCGGGTTGAGCAGGCCCGCGCTGGCGAGCAGCAGGCCGACCACCACGAAGACGGCAGCGAAGATCAGGTTCTGCACGATCACCCTCCGCAGCCTCCGCGACAGCCGCACGAGGAACGGCAGTCTGCCCAGGTCGTCCGCCATCAGTGCGATGGACGCGCTGTTGATGGCCACGTCGCTTCCCGCGGCGCCCATGGCGATGCCCAGATCGCCCGCCGCCAGAGCCGGGGCATCGTTCACTCCGTCGCCCACGACGGCTACCATGTGGCCCTCGTCGCGGAGCATCTCCACCAGGCGCAGCTTCTGTTCCGGGAGGCACTCGCCCTGCACGTCGGTGCAGCCCAGCTCCCCGGCCACTTTCTTGGCCACGCTCCAGCGGTCGCCCGTCAGCATGGAGAGCCGCCGGACCCCCAGCTCCTGCAGCGAGGCGGTTGACTGTTGCGCTTCGGGCCGGGTCTTGTCCTCCAGCCCGAGCCAGCCGATGCACACGCCGTCCTTGGCCACGTACAGCACGCTCATGCCGCCGGTCGCCGTCTGATGCTGCGCCGTGCGCACGTTCGAGAGGCCCACGCCCCGGTCCTCCAGGAAGGCGGCCCGGCCGATGATCACGTCGCTGTTGCCGACCCGTCCGGTGACGCCCTTGCCCGGCGTCTCACGGAACTCGTGCACGTCCTTCAGCGGCAGGTTGGCCCGATCCGCCACCCTGGTGACGGCCTGCGCCACGGGATGCTTGGAGTGCTGCTCCACGCTGGCCGCCGCCTCCAGAAGCTCGGCTCCTTCCACGCCCTCGGCCGGCGCCATCCGCGTGACGGTGAGGGCG
>JASFTU010000257.1:0-4607 GCA_050050635.1 Candidatus Brocadiaceae bacterium | reverse complement strand
TCAGCAGACCGTCCTGCACGGGACACTCCACCAGGGCCGTGCACGCCAGCCCGACGTCGCACTGCATGAGCGATTGTCCGCCGCGCGTGGGTTTGCGATAGACGTTCCGGTACACCACGTGCCCGCGGGACCAGCAGAAGAAATCCTTCTGCTTAAGGCCCTCGAAGGCCGGGTGAGTGGGGTTTTCCATGAACGCCACCCGGCCAACGAAGTCGGTCAGCTCGACGTCGGCCGGCACGGCATCGTGCTGGAGCGGCTGCTCCTGGTCGAGCACGAGTATCCGCCGGCCGCCGGCCGCCAGGCGACGCCAGCGCGGGCTGAGGGCGTCCTTCTCCGAGAGGGAGTCCGGCCCGAGCACGAGCACTTCCCAGCCGTCCGGCAGTGCGCCCGGGTCGTCCACCTTGGTGAAGGCGATGCCGCGGCGTCTGAGCCGCTCGCGCACCGGCCCGGACGGGTCATAGACGGCAAGCTCGCCGGGCTGCACCTCCGGCCTGGGCCCCGCGTCCGGAGGCAGCACCGAGACGTCCTTCTCCTCCCGGAACACCTGCTCTCCCCTGCGCTCGCAGGTCAGGATCAGGTGACCCTCGGTCCGTTCGGCCACATCCGGCATACTGAGGCTGATCCCGAACATCTCGCTCGAGCCCGGGGCCATCTCGCACCGCCGGCTCCCCTCGTCCACCGGCTCACCGCCGAGCTCCAGCCGCCAGTGGACATCAACGGGGTCGTCGTGCCGCGTGTCGTTGAACGCCTTGAGAGTGCGCTCCACGGTGTCGCCGCTCGCGAAGGTCCAGTTCCACTCGCGGCAAAACACGGCCACGGGCCTGAACGAGTTGGTGTGTATGTTCGGCCGGACCAGGAAGTCGAACGCCGCGATGCCGAACCAGCGGTACCCCTCGGCCAGCATCTTGGCGAACAGGCCACGGGCGTATTCGCACTCCGCGATGCCGATGAAACAGCGCTCCCCGCCGAGGGTCGCATACCAGGAGGGCGACTTGCCGCCGCTGTAGTAGCTCTCCCCCAGGAAGATCGGTTTGTCCATCGCCATGGGCCACGGCTTGCTCCGACCGGTCTGGCGCGACTTCTCGAACACGTACGCCTCGTCCGGGTAGTTCCGCACGTTGGCCTCCGGGTAGTGGCAGCCGTTGACCGGCAGGGACTGGTCGGTCAGCGCCCGCCCGCCGTCCACCATCGTGGGACGGGTGGGGTCGAGGGCCATGACGGCGTCGCTTATCTTCCGGACTTCCGGCTCCGTTACGTCGAGGTTACCCAGGTTGCGGGCGTTGATGTAAATGATCTCGTTCTCCAGGCTCCATATGAGGATGGACGGATGGTTGCGCTGGCCCCGCACGAAGGCCAGGATCGCCTCCCGGGTGTTGTCGAAGAGCGCCCGGTTGGGTCGCTTGACTCGTTTGCCGTCCACCTCGACGCGCCGTGCAAGCTGGTAGCTCGCGAACATGCCGTTCCAGATCGTCCCGCGCCGCACCGCGATGCCCTGCTCGTCGAAGAACCCGATGGTGTGCCGGCTGTTCAGCCCGCACCAGGTCGCGCCCATGCCCTCGGTGAGGCGGACGATGTTCTGGCCGCTGGCCTTCAGCTTCCGCACTCCCTCCAGGGGGAGCGCCCCGCCGCCGTAGCCGTGGTCGCTCCGGAACTGCCACGGCACGCCGTTGAGGCGGAACTTCGTCCCGGACCAATCCCACTCGCGGAAGCCGAAGCGCGTCTTCTTCACGTCCAGGACGTGTCCGTCGCGCCGGAGCGTCGTGGCCACGTTGTAGAGATGCGGGCTGTCCGGCCACCACAGCTTCGGGTCGGCCCATCCCTCGCTCAGCTCGATGCAGGTCTTCCCTCTGGCGGGGACGGTCACCTGCTGCGGCGCGAAGCGTTTCTCCACGTCGCCGCCCTTCCACGGCACCACTTTGTTGGCCAGCTCGACGTTGACGGGCCGGTCGGTCGGGTTCCGCAAGGTCACCTCCAGCCCGAGCTTCTCCTCCTGCACGGAGGGGATGGCGAACACGTCCTCCGCGTAGACTTCACCCGCGGAGACGAACAGTGGCCGGTCGAGGATGCCGGTCGCCGTCCACAGGGCAACGGGCATGTCGAACTTCATCGTCACGCCCTGGTTCTGCCGCAGGTCGTCGAGCGGGACCTTGAAGAACTGCCGCAGCGTCTGGTCCGGCCCCATCAGCTCGGGCGACATGGCGTAGACAGTGTCCTTGATGCCCACCCAGACCTCGTTGACCTCCCCGGGCCGGATTGCGTCCGTGACGTCGCACCGCCACAGGGCGTAGGGGGCCTTCGTCCAGCCGCAGCGCTCGCCGTTCACGAAGAGCGTGCCGATCATGCTGACCTGGGGGAACTCCAGGAAGAAGGAGTGCCCCGCGTGGCTCTCGGGCACGAAGACGCGCGTGCGGTAGAGGTAGCGATGGCAATGCGCCAGGTCCGGGCGGCTCTGGTTGCGGTCGCCGGGCACGCCAATGCTGGACCAGTGCAGCTCCGCCGCCGGCGGGACGTCGGGGATCGGTCCCAGCCGGTTTTCGATCGCGTCCGGGTCATCGTAGCGGGCCAGTTGCCACCGTCCCTCCAGCGACATCTCGGTGCGCTTTCCTTCGGCGTCCGCCTCGGGGAGGCGGAAAACCATCTCGGCGGCCTCCAGGTCCCGCTGTGCCCGCCACTCCGCGCCCGGCCTGTGCTTCCCGTTGGGCCGGAAGCTGCCGCCGTGGATGCAGAACGCGTCGGCGGCGTAGAGGAAGCGGGGGCGCTTGCCCTCCGCGTCGGGCTCCGGAACGGGGATGCGGATCTGCAGCGTGTGGGCCCCGGCGCTCAGGTCGGCTTCCCCCAGCATGGTCCACACCAGAGCGTTCCAGCGCTGGATCTCCATGTGGTCCACCGTGGGCGTGTGATCGTTGCGGACCGTCCGCCACTCGCCCCCGTCGACGCGCCACTGGAAGGGCACCCAGAGGTGGTCGTAGCCGAGCCGCGCCCATACCTCGTGGTCGCCCGACGCCGACACCTCGAAGGCATAGCCGATGCGTATCCCTTCCTCGGGCACGCCGGCCAGATCCCCATCGTCGAGTTCCACGTGCAGCCAGTCGCCCTCGGACAGGTAGTCCACGTTCCCCCATCCGCCGAAGGCCACATCGTAGTTGGTGGAGTCGGGCTCCTCTCCCTCGAACCAGGCATATTCCGCCGCACCAGCCGAGCCGGCCAGGGCCACCACCAGCACGCACAGGGCAACCGCCAGAAGGCACCTTGATATTCTCATCTCGTCTGCTCCCATCACGTAGCGCGTCAGCACGGGGCCGGCACGCAACCGGCTCCCGCCTGTTGATAACGTAGAGTAGCGGGCGTCGCAAGACGATCCGTTCGGCGACTGCAGGGGGCGAGATGGCGCATCGCCCTCAGGCATCGCTCCGGTCCCGGGAGTACCTGCACCTGAAGACCATGTCGCGCTCGCCGACAGGCAGGTCCGCCACCCACAGGCCGTCCCCGGCACGCTCCAGGTTGCCGTCGCTCCAATGCACCGCGCCCTGCCGGCGCCAGATGGCCAGGGGGCCGCTCTCGACCATGCGCAGGATGAGTTCGCGCTCCGTCCAGTACAGCACCTCGACGGCCGCCGGCGAGAGGTACTTGTCGGTCCGCCCCACGGCCGCCCAGCCATGCCGGACCGGGCAGAGCAGGGCGAAGTAGTCGCCGAATCCCGCCAGCCGGAACTCGACCGGGGCGTCCAGGGGCCGGGCCGTCCGCCGGCGCCAGTCGTAGAGCAGGAGGCCCTCCTCGGGGAGCTCCCACCTCTCGGGCCGCGGCTGCATCATGCCTCCGGCGTGGGCGTAGTCCTCGGGGCCGACACGGCCCTCGACGGGCGTCTCCGGCTCGCTCAGGTTGTAAGCCACGACGGCGGCGGCCCGGTTCGGCAGCGGGGCGACGACGCGGTAGGGCCGACCGTCCTCGAAGGGGTCCAGGAAGATGCTATCGGGCAGCGGCGCGGCCGGCGCAAGCGGCCGGAGCAGTTCCCCGTCCTCCAGGCAGAGCGGCCGGACGGCCTCCGCGTCGAACTCGCCCGGTGCGTCGGACAGATACACCGGCCCGCCCGACATCGCCTTCGAGAGCGCCATCATCCGGCCGGCGGCGGGATCGTTCGAGTGAAACATGTCGTGGTCGCCCCAGACGGTCTGGCCCAGCCAGAGCATGTTGGCATAGGAGTTGTGCAGGTGGCGCCGTGCCCTGACCGCGTCGCCTCTGGCGTAGTCCTCGCTGCACCTGGAGACAGCGCTGGTGCGGGTGTTGAAGACGCACAGGATGTTGTGCGCCATGCAGTTGATCAGGCCGTCCACCCACGCGCCGCAGGCTGCCTCGAGCGCCCGGGAGTTGTGCGCGGCGCTCCGCACCGGCTGCGCAGTGCCCCGGTAGTGCTTGAGGTTACGGGCCTGGTTGTCCACCTTGACGAAGTCGAATCCCGCTTTGCCCGCCCCGCGGATCATCGCTTCGTAGAAGGCCACCGAGTCCGGGTAGTCGGGCCCGGGCAGCAGGGCCGGCACCCTCTCACACTCCCTGAAGGCGTGGGCAGCGGCCTGCACCTCCGCCAGATGGCCGTTCAGGTCGCCCAGTGC
>JASFTU010000256.1:0-4611 GCA_050050635.1 Candidatus Brocadiaceae bacterium | reverse complement strand
GAAGGGAGGAAGGCCGAAGCCGCACTCGTGGAGGAACTGTATGCCTTCCCGGATGCTGCGGTTTATCTCGGAGCGTTCCGTCGGGACGGTCCTCCGGAAAGGTTGCGCCCGCGGGGGGAAACCGCTACCTTTGCAGGCGTGCGATTCTACTTGTGGCTCTGGAGGGTGTCAAGGCGTCTGCGCGCGGGGCCGGGATGGGTGAGAAGAACCGAGATCCGGAGAAGCAGGCTTCGCTCTGCTGGGTGCTCGTCGGCCCGACGGCCAGCGGCAAGACCGAGGTGGCCCTCGAGCTGGCAGGCCGGCATGGGCTCGAGATCGTGTCCATCGATTCCATGCAGATATACCGCGGGATGGACATCGGTACCGCAAAGCCGACGGCGGATGAGCGCAGACGTGTGCCTCACCATCTGATTGATGGCCTCGATCCCGAGGAAACCTGCAACGTGGCGCGCTTTCGCGAGATGGCTCTGGAGGCCATCGCCGGCGTATGGTCGCGGGGCCGGCGGCCGTTGCTGGTGGGTGGCAGCGCCATGTACCTAAAAGGAGTAGTATGGGGATTGATGGAGGCTCCCGGTCGGGCGCCGGGACTCCGGGAGCGCCTTCGGCAGGAGTACGAGCAGTTGGGAGCCGAGCGACTTCACCGCCGCCTGGGGCGGATCGACCCCGAGGCCGCTGAGCGCATTCATCCCAACGATGTACAGCGCCTGGTCCGTGCGCTGGAGGTATGTGAGCTGACTGGCCGGCCCGTGAGCGACCGGCAGGAGCAGTTCGCCGGAGAGCCGGAGGTGGCCCACTCGATGGTCGGGCTCAGCCGGCCGCGGGAGGAGCTCTATCGCCGCATAGACGAGCGCGTGGACCGCATGATGGCCGCCGGCCTGCTGGAGGAGGTGAGATCGCTGCGCGGGAGGCTCGGGCCGCAGTCCTCGCAAGCCGTTGGGTATAAGGAGCTTATATCTCACCTGGAGGGAGAGCGTGGGCTGGATGAAGCGGTGCAACTGATCAAGAGCAACACGCGTCGCTATGCCAAACACCAACTTACCTGGTTCAATCATTTCCCACGGCTGAGGTGGGCCCGCGCGGGTGGCGAAAGGACAGTGGCAGAGGTGGCGCGCGAGTGCCGGGTGCTTTTCAGGAAGCCTGCTTGACACCTGTTTACGCTTTCGCTATCATGGCCGCCGCGTCTGCGAAAGGAGGCGAGCAGTCTATGGCGAAGACAATCTGGGGTATGGACTTCGGTGCCTGGAGTCTAAAAGTTGTACGGGGCAGATTCGAGAAGAAGCCGGGCACCATAACCGTTGACCTCATGGAGGAGTTCCGCTACGGCGATCTGCCGTGCGGCTATGACGCCTCGCCTCGCGACAAACACAGGGAAAGCATCGAGGCATTCCGCAGCAGGCACGAGGTACGCCCCGGCGACGCGCTGTGCGTCTCGGTCACCGGCAGCGAGGTGTTCAGCCGCTTCATCAACCTGCCTCCCTCCCTTGAGCGGATCGGTGAGATCGTCCGCTACGAGGCCCGCCAGCAGATACCGTTCGACATCGACGACGTGATCTGGGACTGGCAACCCGTCAAGTCCGAGCCGGAGATCGCCGAAGGGGAGGAGATCGAGGTCGGCCTGTTTGCCCTGAAAAACGAGAGGGCCGAGGACCTGCTGGAGGTGCTGGCCCCGTGGCGGAGCAATCTGCAGGTGATCCAGAACGCCCCCCTTGCCATATACAACCTGCTGGAGTACGAGGGCATGGTCGAGGAGCCGATGATCGTGCTCGACGTGGGTGCTTCCACCACCGATGTCCTGGTGCTCAATCCCCCCCGGTTCTGGACCCGGTCCCTCCTGGTTGCGGGCAATGATCTGACCAACGCGCTGGTGGAGAAGTTCGGCGTCTCGCTGGAGGAGGCGGAACAGATCAAGCAGCGCGTCGGCCGAAGCCGGCACCGGGAGCAGATAATGAACATACTGGAGCCGGTCTTCGATGAGATTGGCAACGAGATACAGCGATCCCTGGGCTACTACAAGAGCCTGGTGCGCGAGGTCAGGTTCGACCGCATCGTGTTGCTCGGCAACGCATTGCGCATGGCCGGCACGCGCCAGATGGTGGCGAAGCGGCTGCAGTACCAGGTGCAGAGCTTCCGTGAGTTGAGACGGTTGAAGCTGGACGGCGCACTGCAGGGCGAGGACCTGGAGAACACGCTGCCCGGGTTCGCTGCGGCCCTTGGACTTCTGGTCCAGGGAGCAGGACAGAGCAGGCTTCGGATCAACATGGTGCCTGAGGAAGTGGCCTTTGCCGGCGCCCTGGCGCAGAAGAAGCCCTGGATCCTGGCCGCCGCCGTCGGGCTGCTGCTCCTTGCCGTCCTGCTTCTGCTGGGCGAGAGCCTTTACGCCCGCGAGGTGAAGGAGATTGCGGAGGGAGGAAAGGGCATCGACTGGAAGCTGGTCGAACGGCTCCAGAACCTGGAAAGCCAGTACAAGTCGGCGCAGGAGGCGGTGAGGCAGGTCCAGAGATCGGACCTGGCCCTCCTGGCCCGCCAGGAGGTCGACAGCGATCGGTATCTGGACATCCTCGCTGCTCTGGCGCGTACGCTGCCCCGGGACGTTTACCTGATGCGGCTGGGCTTCAGGTGGTCGGAGGCCGACAAGGTGGAGGACACTGTGGTCAATATGGCCAGCGCTTCGTGGCGCACGGGCCGTGCGCGCGCCCCGCGGCGGGGCAGCGGGCTGGCAGGTATTATGGGGCCGCCCGAGTTCGTGAGGGGGAGGGGTGCCCCCGGCGGTGAGCGCGGCGGCCGGCGCCAGAGAGAAACGGAGGGTGCCACGGGGGCCTTCCAGGGACCTGTGAAGCCGCAGGTGGGTGAGAACGCCAAGCTGGTGATGTTTGTCTCTGCCGAGTCGCGGGTGATCCGGCAGGGGGAGAACTTCATCCGCACCAACGTGGTCGATGCCCTGAAGGATGCCCGGCTGCCGGACTCCGGGCGTCAGGCATTTGAGAAGGTCGGGCTGGTTGGCGATCTCCAGGACGTATGGCGCGATGCCGCCACAGGCGAACGGGTCCCTGAGGCAGGCGTGGGCGCCGAGCACTTCGTGGCCTTCCGAGCGTATGGCGTCGTCAACACCGGCTCCGAAGGTGAGAAGGCGGAATGACCCCCTTCCACGGGGCGGCCGTGCCCGGCCAGTCGCCGGCAGACCTCTGAGGAGACGACGGCATGGATTTCCTGAAGCGCAACAAGTTCTGGGTCATCATCGGCCTGCTGGTGGTAGCTTCCGGCGTGGCGCTGGGCTTCTTCTTCAAGGCGCGCGACGAGAGTGCCGAGGAGACCGCTCAGGTGGCGCAGAAGGCGCAGGCCCTCTCCCAGTACGCCGACCAGGGCGATATCGTCAACGAAGACTGGATCAAGAGCGCCGAGCAACAGCAGGAGGCCTGGCAACAGGAGATGAACCAGGCCCGGCGCATGCTGGCCCAGACGGACCGGCCCATCGAGCAGTACTTCCGCGATCCCGACCGCCCCGACCGTACCGAGCCCCTCGAGGCCGGCATGTGGAAGATGGTCTATGCGGAGAAGGTGCGTCGGCTGACCCGGCAGGTCGAGGAGTCCTTCGCGCTGGTCGGCACTGCAACGCCCTTCAACAGCAGGTCATATCAAGACAGATGGCCCCCGGACGAGGAGATGCGCGAGGCCGAGAAGGAGTACTGGATCCAGGAGCACATCATCGGGGCGCTGGCCGGCCTCAACGAGGGGGCCGATGAACCCGTCGTGCCGGTGTTTGACAGGTTGCGTTTCACAAAGCAGCCTGAGCGGTTCCTGCATCCCAGCGACGGGACGGTGTTCCGGCCGATAGCCTTTGAGCTTGAGGTGGGCACGACCTTCCCGAACGTACCCCGCCTCCTCAGCACGCTGATGGCTGGCGAGGTCAAGCTCCGCATTACGGGCCTGACGATGGAGCGCTCCGAGCGCAGTGGTCCGCGCAAGCCTGCCGGGGGGGAGTTGCCCGAGCCGACGCCCCCGCCCGTCGGCGTGCCCGAGGCCCGCAGGCCGCAGGAGCGTGCTACCGGCGCGCCGGCGACTTCGGGTGTGCCGGACGAAGTCCTGAAGATGTTCGAGGAACGCGGCATATCCTTCGGGCCGCCACCCGAGGTGGCTCCGGGGCGTCCGCCTTCCCGCACGCAGCCCGAGGAGCGGAGGACCGCACCGGAGGCCGGGGAGGAAGCGGAACCGACAGTCGAGCTGCCCGCGAACCTGATCGATGTTACCATCCGAGGCTACGTGCTTGATTACACGGGCGAAAAGCAGGAAGGCGAGTAGCCGGGCTCCCCTCTGTGAAGGCGGCTAACCCAGGCAGGAGATAGGAGAATGCCAGTAGCGAAAAGGGGTTTCCTTTTCCGATACTTCGATAGGATCCTGTGCGGCGTTGTCGCAGTCGGGCTTCTCGCCTGCATCGCGTATGCAGTCAAGCGCGCTGCCAGCCTGCCTGAACAGATCCGCCCTAACAAGATCAGCAACGACCTCCAGGTTCTGCAAAGAAAGAAGGAGACGCCTCCGCCGGCTGTCCGGGAGCCCCAACTGGCGGAGAAGATCGCGCAGAGCCTTCGCCAGGCCCCCACGCCCCGCCCGGTGCGC
>JASFTU010000255.1:0-4614 GCA_050050635.1 Candidatus Brocadiaceae bacterium | reverse complement strand
CCCGCCGCCGTCACGCTGGCGGGAGGCTACGCGCCGGACGTGAACGACACCGTCCGGATACACTACGGCACCGCCACCGCCATGTGCGACAAACTGGCCGCTCTGCAGTCCCCATCCCATGAGTGAGGAGAGTCGCACAACCGTCCGGTCGGTTCTGCTCGGCCTCAGCCGCGGGGTGCTGGACTGGTTCTTCCCCCGCCACTGTTACCACTGCGGCGGCCCGCTGATCGAGCAACCGGGCCAGCTTTTCTGTCGCGCCTGCCACCGCGAGCTGTGCGAGCGGCGTATCAGTGGCACCGTCTGTGACGTGTGCGGCCTGCCGCTGGAGGGCGAGTTCCAGGCCGACGCCCTCTGCATGAACTGCATGGCCGGCCGGCGGCACTTCGACCGGGCGCGGGCGTTCTTTCCGTACGGCGGGCCGGCGGCATCGGCGATAAAGAGCTACAAGTTCGCCGCCGACTTCTTCCTCGGGCCCCGACTCCTGGAGGGGGCACTCCGCAGGGGCTGGCTGCCGGGCGACCTGCACCGCCCCTCGGTCGTGGTTCCCGTCCCCCTGCATCCGCGCCGACGCCGAGAGCGCGGCTACGATCAGGCCTTCCTGCTCGCGCGGGTGATGGCCCGGCACCTGGAGTGCCGCCTCGTGCGCCGCTCCCTGGTGCGGGCGCGCTATACACTTCGGCAGACGCGACTGCCCACGCGGCAACGGCAGAGCAACGTGCAGGGCGCCTTCGCCGTGCGCCGCGGCCAGACGCTCCAGGGCGAGGGAGTACTGCTGGTGGACGACGTGATGACAACGGGCGCGACCGCCGACGAGTGCGCCCGGGTGCTCAAGCGCGCCGGAGCGGCACGGGTGGACGTGCTGACTCTGGCACGCACGGCTCCCTGAGGGCGGACGGCCTCAGTCGCGTAGGATCCACTGGATGGCTTCCTCGACCTCCTCCAGGTCCACGTCGGTATCTTTGCAGGGCCCGTGAGGACGGATGTTGATGATGCCCAGCCCGGGCTTGGGGAACATGGAGAACATCCCCTGCTGGAGCTCCTTCTCGCACGCGATGGCCACCACCGCTTTCACGTCCGTCTCCATGGCCATCTCCAGGGCCAGCCGTCCGCCCGTGGCCACCGCGCACCGGACGCCGTAACGCTCGCCCAGCTCGATGATGTCCTTCACCTTGCAGCGTCCGCACCGCCGACACTCGTTGATGTCGTTGGTGATCTTCTGCCGGCAGTCGCTGCGCTGCAGACAGGAGGGCACCAGGATCAGAAGCTCCTCCGGCCGGCAGCGCGACCGCCGCAGCCGCGTGAGGGCGTTCATCATCTTCACGATGCGCCTTCCCATCCGCTCTCGCCACGCCTCCTCAATGCAGTTGCTTTCCCGGCTCGACGGGATACCCGTGGACGAAATCGGCCGCGCTCATTGCGCGCCCCCCGGCCGGTTTCAGTTCGAGGAGCCGGAGCGCCCCCCGACCGGTCTGCACGACGATCCCCGCCTCCTCGTCCGCGCTCAGGACCGTCCCCGGCGCCCTGCCCTCCGCGCTCCGCTCGGCGACTTCGGCCCGGAGCACAGTGATCCGTATGCTCTCAGTGCCGGCCTCCAGCCGGGTGTAGGCACCCGGCCAGGGAGTCAACCCGCGCACCCGGTTGTGTAGCTCCTCTGCGCTCAGACTCCAGTCGAGCCGCCCGTCGCGCTTCGTCAGCTTGCGCGCGAAGAAGCCCGCCTCGCGGGGCTGTGCTCGCGCGGGCAACTTCTCCCCGGCATCCAGCCGATCGACCACGTCCAGCACAACTTCGGCTCCGATCTCCGCCAGCCGGTCGTGCAGCTCGCCCGCCGTCTCCCCGGGCTCGATGGGCACCTCCCGGGCCGCAAGGATCGGCCCGGCATCCAGCTCCGGCACCATCCGGATGACCGTGACTCCGGTCACCTCCTCACCACGGATTACCGCCCAGTTGATGGGCGCCGCGCCGCGGTACTCGGGGAGAAGGGACGCGTGGACGTTGATGAATCCCCTGTCGGTGACCGACAGCAGCTCGGGGCTGAGTATTTCCCCGTAGGCGACGACCACGCCCAGCTCGGCCCCGACCCCGCGAAGCGCTCGGATGGCCTCGGGCCCGTTCGCCGTGTCCGGCTGGAGCACTTCGAGGCCCATCTCCAGGGCAGCCTCCTTGACCGCGGTCGGGGTGGGGTGTCGCCCGCGCCCGCCTGGACGGTCCGGTCTGGTGACCACGGTCGCCACACGGTGGCCGCCCCCCTGCAGGGCGCGCAAGGACGGGACGGACATCTCCGGGCTGCCGAAGAAGAGGAGTTTCATTTCCCGCTCGGATGGAAGGCATCGGTGCGAAGCTCAGCGCCGGGCCCCGGCCTCACCCGGCCGCTCGTGTTCGCGCTCGAGGCGCTGCAACTGGTCCCGGAGGGAGATCAGGGCGGTCGGCGAAAGGCGGTCGATGATGAGCAGGCCGTTGAGGTGGTCCATCTCGTGCTGCCAGGCACAGGCGTGCAGGCCCTCAGCCTCCAGCTCGACGCGCTCGCCCTGGAGCGTGTAGGCGACGACCGTCACCCGCTCGGCGCGCGGCACGCACACCTTGATGCCGGGCAGGCTGAGGCAGCCTTCCTCATGCTCCAGGTGCCCCCCGCGCTCGACGATGCGGGGGTTGACGAAGATGCGTTCGCCCTCGTGTTCCTGCTCCACGTCCAGGGTTACCAGACGGTCGGACCACCCGACCTGCGGCGCCGCTAGCCCGATGCCCTCGGCCTCGTACATGAACTCCAGCATCTCCTGCGCGCGCACAAGGACCTCGTCGTCTATCTGCTCGAGCGGGCGGGCCTTCTTCCTGAGGACCCGCTCCGGATAATACTTCAGCTCCACCTCCGGATCTCCCACAAGCGAGGCGTGCGTGAAAAGAACTACAGGGTACCAGAAAACGCCGCAGACTGAAAGGAGCGGACAGCAAGGAGTCGAACGGGCGGCTCGAGAGCGCCTAAGGATGGCACACGTCCCGGAGCACGCCACGGACGAAGTCGGCATCCACGGGGACGGGGTTGGCCCTGCTGGAGCCGCTGGAGAGGGCGTAGTCCAGGATCGCAGCCTCCCATCGCCCATCGGGGTACGGCCCGAGGGTGCGGGGCAGGTCCAGCTCGTCCAGCATGTTCTGCAGGATGGGGATGGGGTCTCCCCCCATGGCCTCACGCAGCTCCTCGTAGCGGTCGAGGGCCGCGGAGACGTTGCGCTCCAGCACGACGGGCATCAGGGCCGCGCAGACCACCCCGTGGGGCATCTCGTAGCACAGGCCCACCGGGTGAGCCAGGCCGTGCACCGCCCCCAGTCGGGCGCTCCCCAGGGCGAGCCCGGCCATGTAGCTGCCCTCCGAGAGGGCGGCACGCGCCTCCCGGTTCTCGCCCTCCTCGAATGCGACCGGCAGGGCGGGCACGATCAGCCGCACCGCCCCCAGCGACAGGGCCCGGGTTGTGGGGATGGCGTGCACCGAGAACAGCGACTCGATCGCCTGCACGAGCGCGTCCATGCCGGCGCCCGCCGTGACCTCGGGCGGGCAACTGACCGTCAGCCCGGGATCGGTGATGGAGACGGTGGGCATGACGCCGCTGCCGCGGATGCTCTTCTTCAGGTTCCGTTCCGGATCGATGATGACCCCGTTGCGGGTCACCTCCGCCCCGGTGCCGGCCGTGGTGGCGATCGCCACGTGAGGCAGGCCGGGCCGGGTTATCTCGCGCCCCGCGTGGAACTCGGCGGCGGGTGCATCTTCGTGGGCGAGGGCGGCGGCGACCTTTCCCACGTCCAGCGCGCTGCCGCCGCCCGCCTCCACCACCAGGTCGCAGCGCTGCTCGCGGATGCGCCCCCGGGCGGCATCCACCGCGGCCACTCCGGGCTCCGGGGAGACTTCCTCGAAGAGCACCACCTCGATGCCGCCGTCCCGGAGCAGGCCCTCGAGCCTGTCCGTCACGCCGGCCTCTCTGAGCGCGTGCCGACCGGTGACCAGCAGCGCCCTGGAGCCCAGCCCGGCGGCCTCCTCACCCAGTTGCTCCACGCATCCCGGCCCGACGTGTGAGGCTCCGGGGAAGTTCAGGCGGAGGGATCCGGTCATGATGCTTCCTTCCGATCGCCGGCCTTCGGGGCGTCCGGCACCCGCTCGCCCCCTTCGCTTCCCCCGGGGAGGACGACCAGCTCCACGTCCGCCTGCTCCAGCATCCGGCGGGCGAAGGCATCGGGGTATGGGACGGCCGCAACGACGCGCCGAATCCCGGTGTTGATGATCATCTTCGAGCACAGGCTACAGGGCACGTGCGTGCTGTAGAGGGTCGCTCCCTCCATGCGGATGCCGTGGCGCGCGCCCTGCAGGAGGGCGTTCATCTCGGCGTGCAGGCCCCGGCACAGCTCGTGCCGCTCGCCGCTGGGCACGTTCATCTCGGTCCTCAGGCAGCCCACGTCCTCGCAGTGCGGCAGGCCGCTGGGGGCACCGTTGTAGCCGGTCGCCAGAATCCGCTTGTCCAGCACCACCGTGGCCCCGACCTGGCGCCTGAGGCAGGTGGACCGCTTCGCCACCTCGTCGGATATGCGCATGAAGTACTCGTCCCAGCTCGGCCGGCGCTTTCCCTGCCGTGCC
>JASFTU010000254.1:0-4615 GCA_050050635.1 Candidatus Brocadiaceae bacterium | reverse complement strand
GGGCGCCGTTCTGGCGAACATGCAGTACACGGCCATGATCAATGGCAACAACTCGATGCTGGGCCCGGCGGCGATCCACGCGTTGTTCATCAGCGACGTGTTCGAGAAGCGCCGCAGACTGCTGCTACCTGCGCTGCTGGCGGCGCTTACGGTGGCCATCTGTGTCTCGGCCTGGACGGCGATCTACCAGGCGCATTGGAGCGGCGGGGTGAACTTCTTCAATAGCTGGGCCGTCGTCAACAACCCGCTGCACTCTTTCGAGATGGCGCACCGGATGATCGCGCAACCGACCGGCGTTGAGACGGTGGAGTGGCTGCCGCTGGGGATCGGCGCGGTCCTGACGGCCGGCGTCATGTTCATGCGCGTCCGCTTCTACTGGTGGCCCATCCACGTAATCGGCGTGCTCGCGCTGGCGGAATACGGGCTGGACCGGATGTGGTTTTCGTTCTTCCTCGGATGGCTGATCAAGGTGACGCTTGTGAAGTTCGGGGGCGGGAGGATTCTGCGGCAGGGGCGCTTCTTCTTCGTGGGTTTCATCATCAGCGAGTGCGCCTTCTACTCGGCCTGGAGCCTGGCCAGCCTGCTGACCGGGGGGGCAATCCACGGCGCCGGGACGTGGATCTGAGGGGGGCGCGGGCCGGGCGCAAAGAGAAAGGCGCAACGCCGCACGGCAGCGTTGCGCCCTCACATGGTAGCCCCAAGGGGATTCGAACCCCTGTTACCGGAATGAGAGTCCGGCGTCCTGGACCGGGCTAGACGATGGGGCCATAGAAGCCAAAAGGTGGCTGAGGAACCAGGATTCGAACCTGGAATGCCTGATCCAGAGTCAGGTGTGTTACCGTTACACCATTCCTCAGCCGAACCGCCTTTCTACTCTAACGGATGGGGGTCGTGCGTGCAAGGCGAGATGCGGCCCCTGGCCGCCTCACCCGCGTCGCGGCGTGTGTTTTCGTCGCTGTCTCCCCGGGCGGCGTGAGGCCTTCGCGGCGCCGCACAGGCCGCGGAGGCCGTCTCGCATTTTGTGGCACCGGTTTTGCTTGTTTCTGACTTGAGGGATTGGCTACCGTATCCCCCGTCGGAAGCGTGGCTTAGAGACAGCGGGGCGAATTCCCCATGACCTCGACTCCATCACAGGCCGACCCGTCGCCCGACGCGATGCCGGACGTCTCCATCGTCGTTCCGCTCTACGACGAGCAGGAGAACGCCGCGTCCTGCTACGAGGACATCCGGACGGCGATGGGCGAAACCGGCCTCGAGTACGAGCTCGTCTTCGTGGATGACGGGAGCACCGATGAGACGCTGGAGGTCCTCCGGAGCGCGGTGCGCGGGGACGAGAGGGTGAGGGTGGTGGAGCTGCGGCGGAACTTCGGCCAGGCCGCCGCCTTCGCCGCGGGCTTCGACCGGGCACGGGCGCCCGTGGTGGTCCCTATGGACGGTGACCTGCAGAACGATCCGCGCGACATCCCCATGCTGGTGGAGAAGTTGGGGGAGCCCCCGGGCTACGACGTGGTGAGCGGGTGGCGCAGGAACCGTCAGGATCCACTGCTACGCCGCCTGTTCAGCAGAACCGCCAACTGGTTGATCAGCACCATGACCGGCGTCCGCCTGCACGACTACGGCTGTTCGTTGAAGGCCTACCGGCGGGAGGTGCTGGAGGACATCCGTCTCTACGGCGAGATGCATCGCTTCATACCGGCCCTGATCCACTGGGTCGGGGGGCGGGTGACCGAAGTCGTCGTCAACCATCGCCCCCGTCGCGCGGGGAACAGCAAGTACGGGCTGGGTCGCACGTTCCGGGTGCTGCTGGACCTGGTGACGGTCGAGTTCATGATGAAGTACCTGACCAAGCCGCTGTATTTCTTCGGCAAGATAGGACTGGCCACCCTGCTGATGGCCTTCGCCGTGCTGGGCGCCGTGATCGCACAGAAGCTGGGGCACGGCACCGACATGACCGGCAACCCGCTGCTCTATCTCAGCGTGGCGTTCCTGATCATCAGCGTGCAGATACTGCTGATGGGCCTGATCATGGAAGTGCTGACGCGCACCTATCACGAGTCGCAGGGGCGCAAGACCTACACCATCCGGGCCGTCTACCCCGGAGGACGGAAGCCGGGAGAACGCGCGTCCCCTCCGGCGGCGGACCCATCGGAGGGTAGTGATTAGTTGCCGCCGAACTGCCCGGCAGCGGGTCCAGGCATGGTTTGGACGGACGGATCGCTATGGGTGCATCGCTGATCATCATCGGCATCGACGGCGCCACGTTCGACCTTATGGAGCCGTGGGTCGAGGCGGGTTCGCTCCCCGTCATCGGCCGGCTCATGGCGGAAGGGACCTACGGCGACCTCATCAGCACCTATCCGCCCCTGACCGCGCCGGCGTGGAGTTCCTTCATGACCGGCGCCAACCCGGGCAGACACGGGGTCTTCGACTTCCTCACCTCGGATTTGGACTCCGAGAACGTGGTTGACGCCCGCGCTCTTCGTCTGCCCACGGTGTGGCACCTGCTCAGCGGGGTGGACAGGAGGGTGGGCGTCGTCAACGTGCCGGTCACCTATCCGCCGTCGGCTCTGAACGGGAAGGTGATCACGGGCACCCTCAGCTCCAGCGACCCCGACCGAAGCGCGTATCCCGTCGGCCTGATACAGGAGCTGGAAGAGCGTACGGGGCGTCGCTGGTGGCACCGCGACCGGAGGAAGTACGCGCCGTCCCGTCCCCTGGACTTCCTGCAGGCCATGAAGGAGAGCAACCGCACGATCACGGCGTTCGCCGGAGAACTCCTGCGGAGCGAGGAGTTCGACGTGTTCATGGTCATGCTGGACATAGTGGACGCGGCGAGCCATTTCTTCTGGCACTTCATGGACCCGTCCCATCCGTTCCACGAGGACCGCGGCGAGGACTTCGCAAACGGCGTGCTGTCGGCCTACCGGCTGGTGGATGAGTGCGTCGGGCGTCTGCTGCAGGCAGCCGGGCCGGGGTGCGATGCGCTGCTCGTCTCGGACCACGGCTTCGGCCCCGTCGATGGGATGGTGAACCTGAACAACTTCCTCATGGAACGCGGCTACCTTGCGCTCAAGAAGAGCGGTGTGGCCGCCGGGAAAAGGTTGCTGCGAAGCGCCGGGCTCACCCCCGCGCACGTAATGCGGGCGCTGGAACGCTTCCACCTGGACTCGCTGGTCATGCGCGTGCCGAAGGGCCTGCGCAACCGGGTCATCGGCACCATGGGCAGCTACCGGGAGGTCGATTGGGAGAGGACGCTCTGCTACTCCCGCGGCCACCTGGGACAGGTGTACTTCACCGATCGGGTCAGGCGTAACCGCGTGCTCTACAGGCAACGCCGACGGGCAGTGGTCGAGGACCTGCGAGAGAACCTGAGGGACCCCCAGACCGGAGAGGCGCTGGTTTCCGACGTCGTCCCGAGGGAGCGCATGTACGAAGGCCCGTACGCCGATCGCGGCCCCGACCTGTTCCTCGTCATGAGGGACTGGCGCTGCGTGGCTTATCCGCTGTTCTCCTCCGGCCCCGAGCTGGTCATCCCCTGCATCCAGGAGAACCACTACGCCAACCACCGGATGAACGGCATCTTCTGTGCCTGCGGGCCGTCCTTCGCGGGCAAGGGGCGGGTGGCCGAGTCCAGCATCACGGATGTCGCCCCCACGATTCTCTACCTGAGGGACGTGCCGATCCCGCCGCACATGGACGGGCGTGCCCTGGAGAAGGTCATAGCGGAACGCCTGTGGCGGGAGCGGACACCGGAGCGGTCCGAGCAAGCTGTGGCGGTCGCGGCCCCGGCCGCCGGAGCGGCGGAGGAGCACGAGCAACGCGAGCGGCGCGAAAGGCTGCGCGGCCTCGGATACCTGTAGCCGGCGGCAGCGTCCACCGGATCGCAGTCCTGCATTCCCCACGCTAATCCTCGATGCGGGCGCGAAGTGACAGAAGAGCCGCCAGAGGAATCGCATGGGCACCGGCCAACCGCCGCCGGAGCGGGTCTCCGGAGCCGGCTGACCGGGTACGTCCGTCTCGCGCTCGGCCTCGGACTGCTGGTGCTCCTGGTGAGCTGGGTCGATTTCGCGGAAGTTCGGCGCGCTCTGCAGCGAGTGGCCTATCTCTGGGTGATGGGCGCTCTGGCCGCGAACCTGCTATTCGAGGGCGTGTGTGTCGTCAAGCTGTACCTGCTGGGGCGCGCCCTGATGCCCGACCTGAGGTTCGGGGTCGCGCTGAAGGCCTACCTGGTCGGCGCGTTCTTCAACAACTTCCTGCCCACCAACGTCGGGGGTGACGTCGTCAAAGTGAGCATGCTCGCGACGGCCGGCGGGCGGTGGTCGGCCGCTACCGCGGCCGTCTTCGTGGAGCGTGCGAGCGGTGTCGTAGCCCTCTACTGCCTCGCCCTCGTGGCCGTGCTGCCCCCCTTCGGCGTGCTGGAGGTCTTCGGGCTCGCCGGCGCCCGATGGATCATACTGGGAGCGGGCATCGCCACGCCGGTCATTCTGGTCCTCCTCTACGTAGGCGGAATGAAGCGGCTGGAGGGAGCCCTGGAGGACCGCGGCGGCAATCGCTTGACACGGTTCTGCCGACAACTGGTGGCGAGCTTCCTCTTCTACCAGAGCCGGAGGGGATT
>JASFTU010000253.1:0-4616 GCA_050050635.1 Candidatus Brocadiaceae bacterium | reverse complement strand
GCTCCGGACGGAACTCGAACCACTCCTCCCCGCTCATCATCGCGCAACCCTCCATGTAGTCACCGGTTGGCCGGCAGCCATGCGCCGCTCACTGTATGCCGGGCTGCCCGCGCGGTCAACGCGAAGCGCGGCGAGCGCCCTCTCAGGCCAAAGGAAGGAGCAGGCCCGCCAGCAGGCCCAGCAGGAGGGCGGCCAGCAGAAGGGCGAGCCACAGGGGTATTGGGAGGAATCGGGGCCGGCCCCGGCCGAACTCCCGACGGATGAATTCGTCGTAGTCGAACTCGTCCTCCTCCGAGTAACCCGTCGGCACGCCCGCGCCCCACTTGTGGGCATCCTCCGCCCAGCCGGTCGCCTCGTCCGACCCGCAATTGGGGCACGCGGGAGAACCGTGCCGCACCTCCGCGCCGCAGTGCGGACAGGGGAAACTTCCGCCGCGAGACTGGCCGGGCATCACGCTCCCCCGTCCGGCCGCGCGCTCGCGAGCATGATGATATCGGCCGGCGCCTGCCAGAAGGCGCGCCAGTCGGTCGCGCGATCGCCGCCCGCATACAACGTGTTCCCCACCAACGCCCAGGCGGAGCCGTCCGGCGCGAAGGCGACGTGGAAGGTGTCAATGTTCTCGGGGGTGGACTCCGGGAAGCCCTCCGCAACGTGCGTCCAGTGCCTGCCGGCGTCCTCGCTCCGATACAGCTCCCCGTGCACGTTCTCCCCGTGCGGCCCGTCGCTCACCGTGCACAGCACCAGGTCCGGGTCGGTCGGATGCACGGCCACCGCCCGTCCGTACCGCTCACCCAGGTCCTCAGCGCGGTGGATCCAGGAACGCCCGCGGTCCTCGCTGATGTAGAACGCCCTGGCCGTCTGCGCGTAGACGCGTTCGTCGGTCGCGGGGCAGGTGGCCACCTGGTGGACGTCTTTGTGCAGCTCCGGCGTGACCGGCTCCCAGCTACCGCCCCGGTCGGAGGAGCGCATGATGCTGCCCACGTGAATGTCGGCATAGACCCATCCGTCACCGGTTCGGCCCATCGAACGCACCGCCGGCGACCCGCCCCACGGGGTGTGCCACCCGTCGCGGCACTCCAGGTCATCGAAGGCCTTCAGCCGCTCCGCTTCCGTGCCCGTAAGGCGGTAGATGTGCGGCGGCTCCGTGCCGACCAGCACCTCCCGGGGGTCCTCGTTCAGAATCAACAGCGAATGGAGGGTCTGCTCTCCGTCGATGGCCACCGTCCGACCTCCTCCTTCGGCAGGCAGCCGCACGGTGCCGTCGGAGAACGCGACGACCGCCCCGTTTCGCTCCTCGGCCACCCGGCGGATCCCCGTCCCCTCGAACGAAGGTTCGGGGCGCTCTCCCCCGGAACTCGTTCCCAGCGTGTACACTGCGCTTTCGGTTGCAATGAGCATAGACTGCCCCCGTGACTTTCCTTCAGGGCGGGCCCGAGCGAACGCCACCCGAACATCCAGCGTAAGGTGCTCCCGCTCGCCCGTCAAACCTTCTCCCCGCTGCCCAACGGAGGGCCGGGCGGCCAATCCGCCGAAGGAGCAGGCCACCGGTCTCGCGTACGGACAGGCCCGGTTCCGCGAGTTGGTCGTAGGGGCAGGCTCCCGTGCCTGCCCGCCGGAGCTGCTGTGCCCCCCGGGGAAACGCAGTCGAAAAAAGCTTGACACGTCCATCCTGTACCGCTAAAATGAATGCCGTTCAGTCAAGCTCAACCCGGAGGTCCCCGTGGGCACCCAGGCGCGGACGGAGCTGGAGAAGCAGCGGAGACGGCGAGCCATCATGGATGCCGGGCGCCGGCTGTTCTGGGAGCGCGGCTACGCCGGGGTGACCATGCCGGAGATCGCCGGGGAGGCGGGCCTCGCGCCGGGGACGCTGTACCTGTACTTCCCCAGCAAGAGTGCCCTCTACGCGGAGCTGCTCCTGGAGGGATACGACCTTTTGGTGGAGCGTCTGGGGACGGAGCTGAACCGGGACGCCCCGGCGCGCGAAAGGGCTGAAGGACTCCTGGACGTGTTCCTCGGCTTCGCGCGGGATTTTCCGGAGTACTTCGACGTGATCTTCTTCGTCCTGCAGAGGGACAGGGCTGCCGGGGAGACGCTCGAGCCGGAGCAGATTCAGCGCCTTCGGGCCCGGGAAGCGGCCTGCAAGGCCATCGCCGCCCAGATGCTCCGGCAGGCCGGCTACGCGGGGACCGAAGAGGACCTGCAGACCACCGTGGACGCCGTCTGGAGCATGCTGGTGGGCGTGGTGTTCTACTTCCGGAAGACGGGCCCGGACCGGTTCCGCGCCGTCTCGCGAGAGGCCCGACGCATCATCCTCGATGCCTCCTTCCGAGGGGGTTGACACAGGGCCGTTCAATGCTCCAATAGTGAACGCCATTCATCGGATGGCCGGGCATGAGCGGATGGCAGTGATCGACGGCACCGGAGTCGGGGCAGGCGGGAGGCCAGTCAGTGAGGCGCAACGGCGACGGGAAGCCGGTGAGGGCACAGGCCACTGGAGCAGGGACGGGCGGGCGGTCCCCGGTGACGGCCGACGCGAGCGTTGAAGCGGTGGTGCCCTTTGCTATAATGGATAGCTCCGCGTGGGGGACGATCCCGAGCCGTTTCGCAGAGCGTGATGTCGGCCCGGCTCCGGCCCCGAGCGCGGGTCCGGCACAGAGGGAAGATGCGCATGTACTACCTGTGGGATCCCACATTCCTGCTGCTCATCCCGCCGATGCTGCTGGCGCTGTATGCGAGCACGAAGGTGAAGTCCACCTTCAGCAAATACGCGCAGCAACGCGCATCGTCGGGTGTGACGGGTGCCGAAGTCGCCCGGGGCATCCTCAGGGACAGCGGGTTGACGAACGTGGCGGTGAAGCGCACTTCCGGCACGCTAAGCGACCATTACGACCCGCGGGCGGGGGAGCTGTGCCTCAGCGAGGAGGTGCACGACTCGCCGAGCCTGGCGGCCCTCGGCGTGGCAGCCCACGAAGCGGGCCATGCCTTGCAGGACGCCAGCGGCTACGTGCCCTTGAAACTCCGGCAGGGCATCTGGCCGGTGGCCGCCTTTGGCAGCAACCTCGGACCGATTCTGGCGATGATCGGCATCATCATACTCGCCCTGGCCGGCAAGGACGCCACCTGGGCGATGGCGATGGCGAAGGTCGGCATCATCACGTTCGCCGTGGCAACGGGGTTCACGGTGATGACCATTCCGGTGGAACTGAACGCCAGCCGACGAGCGCTGACCGTGCTGGAAAGCTCCGGCTACATCGGTCCCCGGGAGCGCCCGCACGTCAAGAAGGTGCTCGACGCGGCGGCGCTCACCTACATGGCCGCAGCCTTCATGGCCATCATGATGCTCCTGCGGTTCATACTCCTGCTGGCCATGGTCGCCCGACGCGACTGAAGGCGATCCGCCCGGACGCTGCCGGCTGCAGGGCGGCATTCGCCGCCCTCTCATTGCATCGGTCGCGCCGGCTCGCGCGCCGCCGTACCCGAGACGGGAGGCCCTGATGGGCGCCACTATCACGGAGAAGATCCTGGCCGCGCACTGCGACCAGGACACCGTCCGGCCCGGCCAGTACGTGATGGCGGAAGTGGACTTCTGCCTGGGCAATGACGTCACCGCCCCGATCGCCATCGAGGAGTTCGAGGAAGCGGGGTTCGGCGAAGTCTTTGACCGCTCGCGCATCGCTCTGGTACCCGACCACTTCACGCCGAACAAGGATATCAAGGCGGCCACACTCTCGAAGGTCCTGCGTGATTTCGCCCGAGAACACGACATCGAGCACTACTGGGAAGTGGGGCGCGTGGGGATCGAGCATGCCCTCCTGCCCGAGCAGGGACTGGTGGCGCCGGGCGAACTGGTGATCGGAGCCGACTCCCACACCTGCACCTACGGGGCACTGGGCGCCTTCAGCGCCGGCGTCGGGAGCACGGACCTGGCCGTCTGCTTCGCCACCGGAAAGGTGTGGCTCCGCGTGCCCGAGTCCATCAAGTTCACCTACCGCGGGGAGCCGGCCCGGTGGGTGGGCGGCAAGGACCTCATCCTCTACACCATCGGGCAGATCGGCGTGGACGGAGCGCTCTACCGGGCCATGGAGTTCTGCGGGCCGACGATCGAATCGCTTCCCATGGACGACCGCTTCACGATGTGCAACATGGCCATCGAGGCCGGCGGCAAGAGCGGCATCATCGCCCCGGATGAGGTCACACGGCAGTACTGCGACGGCCGGCTGAAGCGGGAGGCCCGTTACTACGCCAGCGACGAGGATGCAGGATATGTTGAAGTGCACCAGTGGGACGTCTCCGGGCTCAGCCCGCAGGTGGCGGCGCCGTTCCTGCCCTCCAACGCCCGACCGGTGGAGGAGCTGAACGACGTGGAGATCGACCAGGTGGTGATCGGCTCGTGCACCAACGGGCGCATAAGCGACCTGCGCGCGGCAGCCGAACTCCTGCGGGGCAGGAAGGTCGCGCCGACCGTGCGGCTGATCGTATTCCCCGCAACGCAGCAGATATACGGGCAGGCGCTGGAGGAGGGCCTGATCGACGTGTTCATCGAGGCCGAGGCGGCGGTGTCCACGCCGACCTGCGGGCCGTGCCTGGGCGGCCACATGGGCGTGCTGGCCGCCGGA
>JASFTU010000252.1:0-4619 GCA_050050635.1 Candidatus Brocadiaceae bacterium | reverse complement strand
GCCGACGAAGAAGACCGGCACGTAGGGGCCCAATCGCGCCAGGGCATCGTGGATCTGCTGGAGTATAACACCCCAGCACAGTATCGCCAGGCCCGTGCCCGCGAGGACGACGCAGAGGTTCGTCCAGGTCTTCAGCCCGATCAGAAAGCCGATCACCGACCCCACCAGCGGGCCGGTCATCCAGAACGGGAACCACACGAAGACGAGCAGCCCCGGGATACCCCACTTCGTTACCTTCGCCTGACCTGATTCCGCCGCGCGACGCGCCCGCGCCATAGTCTCCTCCAGCGGCTTGATCACTATCAGCTTGTTGTAGGAGAAGACGAAGAGGGGATAGAACAGCAGGACCATAAAGGTCTCGATCGCCAGGTTGGCCCCGACGACAACCCAGAATCCCATCTGCTCGTTGTAGCCGTGGGAGAGGCCCGCGGCCCGTCCGCCCAGGACGTGGGTGAGCGTCATCTGCCAGAGGCTGTGGAAGAGCTCCGAGGACCACAGGCTGGTCAGCCCGACCGCCGTCAGGTAGGTGGCAAGCAGGCCCAGGCCCGCCAGGAGCACCTTCCCCTCGGTCGCCGACATCATGCGGGCCAGCTTGCCCTGGTCGGGTTCGCGCGCGTCGCTGTTGTCGTTGACGGGCTTCATGGTTGCCGAAGCGCAGCAAAAGGCTACCTTCCATCTTCCCGCTCTCCCGCATTTCTTTCAACAACATGCCCTTCTGCTACCCCCGGAGAGCCGCCGGGGAGCCGGGGAAAGGCGCGCTCACGCCCCGGATGCCGGCCGGAACCCGTTCTCCGTGCCGAAGCGCAACGTGGCCTCGATGGCCGTCAGGTGGCAGTCCAGGATCTGTCGGTGCGTGTACGGGTTCGATGCGAGACCGTGGGGTCCCTCGAAGTTCACCGCGAGGGCGCCGCAGCAGAAATGCAGCGCGCCGAGCAGGTTGTAGCCCGGCTCATCCCAGTAGGGGCGGGGCTGGAGCCCGCGGGCCTCGAGGGCCGCCTCGACCGCAGTTGAGAGCTCCCGCTGGCGTCCACGGTACCCTTCCAGGACGGTCGAGGAGGCGAGCACCCCGGGAGAGAGCTCATAGGAGTGGGAGTTCAGAACGCACTCGGGCACTTCCTCCAGTGCGAGCCGGATCAGGGCCCGCACTTCGGCGGTCCGGACGTCCCCGGGCGTGACGTCATGCATCAGGTTGTAGCCCTCGTCGTTGGGGTACCCGCCGGGGAACTGCACCCGCTCGAGCGGCAGCGGCTGGTGACGCTTGCAGTCCGGATACCCTACGTCTTCACCGGACTTCCATCGCCCCTGGCCCCAGTAGCGCAGGTCGGCCAGCGTCCTGCCCACCAGGCTCGGGATCGCCACGCGGGCACGCCCGTCGGGATTGAGCACGGGCACAACGACCAGCCGCATGCGTTGGGCCGCCTGGCGGAGGCTTCCCCAATCGGCCCCGTCAAGGTCACAGCCCTGTTCGACAACATGCATGAAGTTGACGGCCGCCATCGGACCCTCCATCTCCGCCCCGTGCACGCCGGTCACGTAGAAGAAGCACGGGGGGAGGGCGTCTTCGCCCCAGAAAGCTTCCGGGTGGCCGGCGTGGTATGCCGAGCTGAAGTTGGCCGTGCGACGTGGGTTCTTCTTCGGTCCCCGCGCGCAGGCCCAGACGGGCCGCCCACCTGCCGAACGGCAGATCTCCTCGACGGTCCATCCACTGAGGTCCGAGAGGGACGCCTCAATCTCGTCCAGTTTCACCGTCCAGTACTCGGGAATCGCCTCATGCATTGGGTGGGACCCCGGTCTGAAGGGGTGTCTGATCTGCTCCACGGGGGTCCGACGCCTGCACGCCGTTCGCGGGGGAGCATCGTTCCCGCGGTCAGCGTCTTCACTCCGGCTGTTCGGCCGCGAGGCTCGCGCTCAGGTGGTCGAACACCTCGGGGCTGTTGCCGTCTCTGTCAACCATTTCGGCGAGGACGTCCGTCCCTATGCGCTCAAGGAGCGCGGACATGCGCTGGATCATGCGGACGTTCGCGGCGAAGGCTTCAACGGGTCCGAAGTGCTTGGGCGTGAGGTCGGCCCCCAGCCAGCCGTCGTAGCCGATCCTGTCCAGGGCGTAAAGCAGCTCGAGCCAGTGCCAGAAGTGGACGCTACCGGAGATCATGTCCCAATCGCCGCCCTCGCCCGTGTTGTCGTTGGTGTGGATGTAGAACAGCTTCCCCCGGGATGCCAGCAGCGCAGCGGACTCAGCGGGCGACTCGCCCGCAGCGAAGGAGTGGCCGATGTCCAGGTTCGCCCCGAAGTTGTCCGCGTCCACCTCGGCACAGACGTGCAGCATTTTGCCCACGTTCGTCAGCATAATCCGTGCGTGCGGCTCGTTGGGCTGAAACTCCAGGCAGAAGCGGACGTCCGAGCGGTGCCTGGCCACGGCCCGCGCCGTTTCAATCAGACGCTCCCATGCGGCCGCGTGGTTTCTCTGGAACGGGTAGTCGTAGCCATCGGCCAGGGGGCAGGTGGTGACCAGACCGGCACCCAGCTCGGCGGCGATGTCCATCCCTGCGCAGAGGCGCTTTACGGCCTCCTCGCGCGCCTCCAGGCTGCGGGCGCTCAGGGCTCCGTGGCGGAAATGGCGCGCATCCTTCGTGTCCACATTGACGGCGGACAGCTCCAGCCGGTGCTCGGTCAGCAGATCCTGCACGAGGCCGACATCCTGGAAGTCGGCGGGGTATTTCAGTTCCACTCCTTCGAGGCCCGGCACCTGTGCAACCAGGGCGAGTTTCTCTGCCAGGGCTCGATCGGGCTGATAGCGGGTAAACCGGTCGGTCTGGCCCCCGAAAAAGGCGGCATTGGCGCTGAATTTCCATTCCATCTGTTCCTGGCCTCCTGAGGGATTGCGCACGGACTGCCGGTCGCGATTATGCCTGCGGAGGGAGGGGAAGTCAAAAGGCCGGGGCACCAGGAGCGGACCCGCCGGCAAAGGGGTGGAACCCCGCCGCCGCTCCCTGTAAGATCACGCATCGAGCCCTGGGGCCGGCTCCCATGCGGCCCCCACGAGACCGGCCCAACGGAGGGAAGGACATGACGGATCTGTCGCCGACGGAACTGGTGACGCGCGCACGTGAAGTAGTTATGCAGGAAGCTTCGGCGGTGGAGGCGCTGGCCGACCAGTTCGACCAGCGGCTTGCCGCGGTGCTTGAGACGCTGTTGAGCTGTTCCGGGCATATCCTGGTGACCGGGGCGGGGACGTCCCACGCGGTCGCCCTGCGTCTGGCCCACCTGCTGGCGTGCGTCGGTATGCCGGCTCTTTACATCAGCGCTGCGGACGGTCTGCACGGCGGCAGCGGGGCCGTCACCGGGAGGGACCTCGTCTACGTCATCTCGAAGGGCGGCCGCAGCGAGGAGGTCAACCAGTTCGTCCGCATCGCCAGAGATCGCGGAGCAACAGTGATAGCACAGACGGAGACCGCCGACTCTCCACTGGCCGGTGTGAGCGACCTGGTTTACGGCGTGCGGACGGTCGGCGAAGTCGACCCGTATGGGATGGTCGCCACCGGCAGCTCGCTGGTCAACTGTGCCGCCGCAGACGTGCTCTGCGTGCTGCTGCTGGAGGCGAGTGGATACAGCAGGGAGGACTTCGGAGCGACCCATCCCGGCGGAGCCGTCGGGGACAGGCTGGCGGAGGGAGACAATTGATTGCCGCGCTGCTGGTCGGACCCGGTGACGTCACAGTGGGCGAAGTGCAGGAGCCAATGACCCCTGACGACGGGCTCCTGTTGCGGGTTGTCGCGTGCGGCGTCTGCGGCAGCGACGTACGCCGCTGGAGGGAAGGCCCACCGGAGGGCTCCGGAGGCGTCACGCCGGGACACGAGGTGGCGGGGATCGTCGAGGCCGTCGGCCCCGATTGCACCAGGTGGCGGGCGGGCGACCGCCTGGCGCTCGCGCCGGACGTGCATTGTGGCCGATGCTGGTACTGCCGTCACGGGCGATACAACCTCTGCGATGACCTTCGATTGGTGGGGATCACGCCGGGCTATCCGGGCGGCATGGCAGAGCGCATGGCACTCACAGGCGAGATACTGCATAATGGAATAGTGCACGAGATGCCGCCGGGGATGGGGTACGTCGAGGCCACGCTGGCCGAGCCGGCCTCATCCGTGGTGGCCTGTCATGACGGAGCCGGCACAACGCTGGGCGACACCGTCCTGGTGATGGGGGCGGGTCCGATTGGCTGCCTCCACGCGGTTGTGGCCGCCGCCCGAGGCGCACGGGTGATCATCTCGGAGCCGAATCCCGACCGACGAGGCCTGGCCGGGTCCCTGGATCCGGTGGCAGTCCTGGATCCGGCCGCCGAAGACGTCGTCGCTCGTGTTCGTGACCTGACCGGCGGGCTGGGGGCGGACACTGCAATCTGCGCCAATCCGGTGGCCGCAACCCAGGCACAGGCCGTGGAGGCTGTCCGCAAGGCGGGTCGGGTGGTGCTGTTCGGCGGCTTGCCCGGGGGCGATCCCACTACGACGCTCGACGCCAACCGCATCCATTACGGCGAGATCGAGGTCGTCGGTGCCTTCTCGTATCATCCCACGGCGCATTCGAAGGCGCTCCAGCTTGTTCACCGCGGCGTCATCCCCGCC
>JASFTU010000251.1:0-4622 GCA_050050635.1 Candidatus Brocadiaceae bacterium | reverse complement strand
GTGCAGGGGCACCCGCCAATACCCTCAGCCCAACTCCAGGTACTCGATGAGATGCCGCAGGTTGCCCAGCTTCCAGCGGGAGAAGTCCGGCTCCGTCCGGGTGCGGTCCAGGTGAAACGCCGTGAAACCGAGCTCCCGGGCCCCCTCGACCTCGCCCTCGGTGTCGTCCACGAAGACCGACTCCTCCGGTCGGACCCCGAGCGAGTCGGTGGCCGCGCGGAAGATCCGGGGGTCCGGCTTGCCCGCGCCCACCACGGCACTGGCGGTGAAGGACTCGAAGTAGGCAGCGATGCCCATCGCCTCCAGCGCCAACCGGAGGGACGGGAACGTATCGCTGATGACGCCGAGGCGGTAACCGCCCGACCGCAGCGCTTCCAGCACGCCGACCGTCTCCGGAAAAGGCTCCATCATCCTGTAGAAAGGGCATGCCTCGTACAGCTCGTCGGCGAGCCGCCCCGCTTCCTCCTCGACGCCCAGATCCTGCAGAACCGTGGCGTAGAGGCGCCGCCAAAACTCGTGCTCCAGCTCCACGGTGTTCACGCGGGAGAACCGGGGCAGGTCGAAGACGCGCTCGAACCGCTCCATGTGGTCGCTCCAGCTCAATTGCAGGTCCGGCCGCCCCACCATCTGCCCGACCAGCCGGCTGAGCTGCTCGACCTTCGCGGGGCTGATGCGCGAAAGCGTCTCGTCTCTGTCCAGGAACACGGCCTGGTAGTTCTTCATCAGTGCAGTGGGAAGGAGGTCAGGCTCGAGCGGTTCCGGTGCGACGGGCTGCTTCTGCCACGGCGTCGGCCACGGCCGCGTGCACGGAACGATCCATGAAATCGGGCACAAGCTCGCCCTCGGGCGCCAGTTCCGCCAGGGCAGCGGCGGCGGCTTCCTTCATCTCCTCGTTTATCTGGCGTGCTCTGGCGTCCAGGGCACCCCGGAAGATGCCGGGGAAGCCGAGGGCGTTGTTGATGTGGCGTCCGTCCTCGGCGGCGACGGCGCCGGCCTCCATCGCCTCGTGGGGCCATATCTCGGGCACGGGGTTGGCCATGGCGAACACGATGGGATCGGCCGCCATGGAGCGCACCATCTCCTGGCTGACCAGCCCGGCGGTGCTGACCCCGATGAAGACGTCCTTGCCCCGCATGACTTCGGCCAGCGTGCCCCTCTCGTTCTCCTTGTTCGTCTCCCGGGCGATCTGCTCCTTGGCCGGGTTCATGTGTTCGGGGCGGCCCCGCCAGATAGCTCCCGCGCGGTCGCACAGCACGACGTTCCCCACGCCGTAGCCGAGCAGGAACCGGGCCACGGCTGAACCCGCCGCTCCGGCGCCGTTCATCACCACGCGGAGGTCCCCGGCGCTCTTCCCGCTGATGCGGAGCGCGCTGATCAGTGCCGCCAGCACCACAACTGCGGTTCCGTGCTGATCGTCATGGAAGACGGGAACGTCCAGCATCTCCCTGAGCCTGCCCTCCACCTCGAAGCAGAGCGGAGCGGCGACGTCCTCCAGCAGAATAGCCCCGAAGGTGGGCGAGACCGCGGCCACCGTTTCCACGAGCCGGTCGGCATCGTGGGCCTCCACCAGCAGCGGAACGGCGGCGATGTCCACCATCTCCATGAGGATTACGCTCTTGCCCTCCATGACGGGCATGGCCGCGCGCACGCCGACGTCACCCAGGCCGAGCACGGCCGTGCCGTTGGTGACCACCGCCACGGTATCGCCGACCGAGGTGTAGTCGTAGAGCTTCTCGGGCTCTCGTTCGATGATCCTGCTGACCTCAGCCACGCCGGGCGTGTAGATCTGGCGCAGCCGCTCAACGCTGTCGAGCTCCAGGCGGCTGACCATCCGGGTCTTGCCGCCCCGGTGCAGCGGCAGGATGTCTTCCAGCCGGGGTTCGGGCTCTTTGGGTCTCACGGAGAATCCAGGGAAAGGGAGAGCGAACGGCTTCGGCAACACCGGCTTTTATAGCGCAGTCACGTCGGCTGGGCAAGCGTAGGCGGGCCGGGCGGCCTCGTCACAGGTGCCCTTCTTCTCTGGAGTTGCATTCTCAGGGCGACGGCTGTATTCTATGATATTCTCTTCACGAGGTCCTGCACCCCAGCCTGTCGTCATCGGCCGGGCGGGGCGCCGAGGCGGGCGCGAGACGGCCGGCCGCCGCAGTTTACTGAGCGAAGCAACTGGCTGAGCTGACGGGTCTATAGCCAAGAGAGAGAAATGCTGAAATTCGACGAGCACACGCGCACGCTGCAGCGGGAAGAGCACCTGTTCGAGCTGCTCGAACCCGAGGAACCGGAGTACTACGACGACGTCTTCCCCGCGGGGAGCGTGCCGAAGATCGTGTTCAACCACCGGCACGTGCCCATGCGACCTGCGGCCGAGACGTGGATCACCGACACGACGTTCCGCGACGGCCAGCAGGCCATGCCGCCCTTCACCCCGGAGCAGATCGTGCACATCTACGACCTGCTGCATCGGCTCGGCGGGGAGAAGGGTCTGATCCGGGCCAGCGAGTTCTTCCTCTACCAGGAGCGCGATCGCAAGGCGGTGGAGGGTTGCCTCGGACTGGACCACCGCTATCCGGAGGTCACCGCGTGGATCCGCGCTCACCCGAAGGACTTCCAGCTCGTCAAGGACATGGGCCTGGAGGAGACGGGCATCCTGACCAGCGTTTCCGACTACCACATCTTCCACAAGTGGCCGGGCACCAACCGCCGGAAGGCCATCGAGCGCTACCTGGGCATCGTGAAGGAGTGCCTCAGCGCGGGGATACGGTGCCGCTGCCACTTCGAGGACCTGACGCGGGCCGATTTCTACGGCTTCGTCGTGCCCTTCGCCATCGAGCTGCGGAAGCTCTCCGAGGAGAGCGGCATGCCCATCAAGATTCGGGCCTGCGACACCATGGGCTACGCGGTGCCCTACCCGGGCGCGTCGCTCCCCCGCAGCGTCCCCGGCATCATCTACGGGCTCAACCACCATGCCGGCTACCCGAGCGAGTGGTTGGAATGGCACGGGCACAACGACTTCCACAAGGCGCTGGCCAACTCGGTCACGGCCTGGCTCTACGGGTGCTCCGCGGTGAATGCCACCTGCCTGGGCATCGGTGAGCGTACCGGCAACACGCCCATCGAGGCGCTGGTCATCGAGCACCTGGCACTGCGGGGCGACGACCCGGACATCGACACGAAGGCCATCAGCGAGATCGCCCGCTACTTCCGCAAGGAGGTGGGTCACGAGATTCCCCCCCAGCAGCCGTTCGTGGGCGCCCGGTTCAACACCACACTTGCCGGCATCCACGCCGACGCGCTGGCCAAGGACAGGCGGATCTACACCATTTTCGACACCGACGCCGTCCTGGGCGTGCCGCCCGACGTCCGCATCACCGACAAAAGCGGCCGGGCCGGAGTCGCCCACTGGATCAACCTCAACCTGGAGCTGTCGGAGGAGCAGCGCATAGGCAAGGACCATCCCGGAGTCGCGGAGATGGTCGCCCGTATCGCCGAGCAGTACGACAACGGGCGCGTCGCCATCATGAGCCCCGAGGAGCTGCTGGAGATGGCGGCCGAGCATCTGCCGGAGCTCGCCGAGAAAGCGCGGGAGGAATTGTCTTGAGCGTGGACGGCCGATCGGAGCTCCGAGTCCCGCGCCCCAGCCCGGGGAGCGGGGCGTGATAGCGGTCATCAGCGACATCCATGCCAACTACGACGCCCTCGTTGCAGTGCTGGAGAAGGCGGAGGCCCTGGGGGCGGAAAGGATCATCTGCCTGGGCGACATCGTCGGCTACGGGCCGGATCCCGTGGCGTGCATCGACCTGGTGCGCGAACGGTGCGACGTGACCCTCTGCGGGAACCACGACTTCGGGCTGGTCTACGGCGCGCAGGACTTCAACCCCATCGCCCGGGCCACGCTGGAGTACCACCGGCAGCTGGTCATGCCCCGTCCCGACGACCCCGATGACAACGACGGGCGGCGGGCAAGATGGGAGTTCCTCAAGAACCTTCCCTACCGCTACGTCGAGGGGGAGTATCTGTTCGTCCACGGCGCGCCCAGGAACCCCGTGGTCGAGTACCTCCGCCGCATCGACGTGCTGCTCGGCCTGACCGAGAAGCTCTCGGAGAACCTCCGGGAAGTGGACTGGCTGTGCTTCTGCGGCCATACCCACCGGGGAGGAGTAATCACCGGGAACATGGAGTTCATCGAACCGGAGGAGATCGGGGGCGTCTTCCGCCCCGGCTTCGAGCAGAAGGCCATCATCAACGTCGGCAGCGTGGGGCAGCCTCGGGACAGGAACTCACGGGCGTCGTTTGTGACGCTGGAGGAGAACAAAGAGGTGCGCTTCCACCGGGTTTCCTACGACGTGGACGCCGTGGCCGTCAAGATAGAATCCATCCCCGCTCTGGACCACTCGCTGGCGGAACGCCTGCTGGAAGGGCGCTGACATCCCGCCGACTTGTCCGGTGCCTGTGGCGCCGGTATAATCCCCACACTCCGCCGGGCGCGCGGCCCGAGGGCGTTCCTGTCGGGCTCCGTGCTCCTCATCCGACACACCAGGGGGAGAGCGCATTGGCCCCGATCGAACCAGAGGACTTCCGGCTGGCCAAACTGCAGGAGTTGCGCCGCCTCGGCGTCGACCCCTACG
>JASFTU010000250.1:0-4639 GCA_050050635.1 Candidatus Brocadiaceae bacterium | reverse complement strand
TGCGTCCCGCCGACTACCGGAGCGCGAGGTCGGCTTTCTTCAGCGGCGGGTTGATCTCGGCGTCGGTCACCGTGCATTCCCAGCTCTGCGGGATAGAGCCATCCAGCACGACCTCCCACGAGGAAAGCCGCCAGCCGATCTGGTCGTCGGCCTCGTAGCTGAAGTCTGCGCGGAGGCTTAGAGCGGTTCCCGTGTGCTCCCAGCGGAGCGGGTAGTAATCCATCTCCCGGGAGAGCCACAACCGGTTCCTCTGCCCCCACTTGGACTGCACGAACTCCACCACGACGCAACGCTGTCCTTCCAGCGTCGCCGATCCTATGAGGGTCAGCTCGTCCGGCTCCGTGTAGCCCAGAACAGGGTGAAACAGCCGGTACACCGTCAGCAGCCCATCCACCGGCGGCGTGTCAGGGAAACCGAGGACCGGTCCGCCGGGAGGCGGATTGTCGCCCTGCGCAATCCCGTCCACGTACGACTCCACCTTTGAATGGGGAACGTAACGGCCCTCCGTCTGGTGGCACGCCATACCCCGCAGCTCGCAGCGTGCGTCGCGTCCCGACAGCAGCAGGAGCCCCTGTTCCTCGAAGTCGGCCTGGCAGTCGGGCACCCCCGGCGGCAGGTTCTCGTCCCCGGCCTTCCCGCCGATGAAGTGGTGGGCCGTCCAGGCGCACCTCAGGGACCGCAGTTGCTCCTGGTGGGCCGATAGTCGCTGGACGACCGTCGCGAGCTCCGCTTCACCGGAGTAGGACGCTCCGGCAAGCAGCCCACAACAAAGCCCCAATGCCATCGCCAGATATATTACGATCCGCCCCGACTTGTGCATTTTCCTCCTCCTTCCTCTTCCCTGTCCGTGACAGGAGTTATGGGAATCCAAGCCGACCTTGCAGGCCTCCCAACTCACTCGTCAGTCCTCGCACTTTGCTGCGGCCATGTAGCCCCAAGAAAGGACCTTCCCGCCATAGCCTGTGGCCTTGATCGGGCCAAAGACCGCTTGCCCCTGGCATTCGTGAGAGCCTTCACTACGCCATTCGAAGTACACCTCGCCGCTGTCCGGCCCATACGTTCCACCTACCTGAACTGCCCAGGCATACGGGTAAGCCTGGATCTGCGGGTCGTCGTCGGTGCCAAACACCTGCACGCGGTACTCCGACTGCCCTCCCTGGCTCCGGAAGTAGAACATGTGGTACTCAACGCATCCCCGCTCGCATTTGCCATCGGCAAGGGACACGTCGGCCAGGCTACCCGCCAAGGCCGCAACTGCCGCACAGACTAACACCGCTCGTCCCATTGGCCCTGCCTTCTCTTCACCTGGTGGAATGGGCTGCTCCTGATTCAGAGTATGCCGGGGGAGACGACCCACCCCTTCACGGGCACGCTCACGGTCACCTTGCGTCCGGCCGCGGTTCGCACGTTGAACCACGCCTCTCCACCGAAAGTGCCCTCCGCTGCCGGGCTCACGCTGATGGTGAGGTGGTGGCTCGTCGCGTAAGCCGAAGCGTCGCCCACGACCTGCACCTCGTCTGCCGACGTTTCCACGCCCGTTACGGCGAACTCCTCGCCCCGGTGCGACTGGAGTGTCACTTCGGCCGAGCGACTCTCGCCCTGCGGAATGGCGCCCAGCAGCACCTGCCGGGGCATGGCGTGCACGTCGTCCTCCACCAGCGCGGTAACCGGGGCAAACCAGCTCGCGAAAGGCCCCGACTCCACCACGGCGCGGAACCGCAGCCGATGGCGCATGCGGCCATAAGCAATGCCGGGGCGCGGCGTCAGCCGCAACTCGAACGTGTTCTCCGCCTCCGGAGCCTCCCGCGCGGAGACGTCCATCCCCGGCGGGCAGGCGCGGATCTCCACCCCCCTCACCCGTTCTTCGGCGAGGCACTCGACGCGCACCGTCTTCAGGGGCGCCTCCCCCCGGAACACCGTGCCGAAGCACACGACGGAAGGCTCGACGTCGTAGGAGGGGCGCAGCAGTCCCTCGATGGTGCAGCGCCGGACGCGTTCCCGGCCGGAGGGGTCCCTGGCCCGCGCCGCGATCATCTCCGTCAGTTCACGGTAGTCCGACTGCAGCGCGCCCGGCGGAGGGCCGCAGGTGAGGTCGATGGTCGCCGTCACTTCCGCCTCTTCGCCCGGCCCCAGGGTCACGCTCGCCGGCGCGACCGAGGTGCACGTGCAGCCGCCCCAGATCCGGAAGACCTCGTACGTCTCACCGGCGCTCTCGTTGATCAGACGCAGCGGGATGCGCAACTCCTCGGTCAGCCAGACCGTGCCGATATCCCGCTGGTCGCGCGCCCAGTGGAAGCCGCCCAAGGGCTCGGCAGGCTTCTGCCGCCGGGGCCCGGCCGCACACCCGGATGTTGCCGCGGCCAGGAGGGCCGCCAGAAGAGCGATCGATACGGTGTGCGCCAGGCGTTCCATATGCAGAACGACGTTCGTAGGGGAATCGACCCGCCCCTCTCGGGTCCGAGGTTCCCAACAGTGTTCACCGTATATTGTACCCCCCCCTGGAGCTGTTCTGTCAAACCGATTCTGGTGACCCCGCCAAGTGGATTCACGCTCCCAGGACGTCTGCGCCCCGTCGGCCCCGCTCACGGGCGATGGCCCGAGCTACAACATCGGACCCCATTCAGCCCGGCGTTCTTTGGCTACGCGCACGGGGGCCTCAGGCGGGGCTTTGCGACGGGCGCCCTTCCGTGCTATAAGCGGCAGGGCCCGGACGGGCCGCCGGGGCCCACTTCCGGCAAGCCGACTCAGCAGGGGAGGGAGCGACCATGAAATGGGGCAAGCACATCATCATCTTCATCGCCGTGTTCGCATTGGTGGGGATTCTGCTGGGGCGGGGCGGCTGCATGGGACAGGGAGGCGGCGCGGGCCGCCCGCCCGACGCCCAGATCGTGCGGCTCCGCGTGCCCGGGCAGCCGCAGGCGGACTACCGGGCGGAGGGCTCCTACGTGCTGCGGGCGGAGGTGGCGGACACCCCCGAGAAGAGGAAGAAGGGCCTGGCCGGGCGAAGCGGCCTGGAGCCGGGATACGGCATGCTCTACGTCTATCCAGAGCCCGAGCAGCCCACCTTCAGCTTCGGCGGCACCTCGTTCCCCCTCTCGGTGGCCTTCCTCAAAGAGGACGGGACCATCGTGGCGCTGCATCAGGCCGGAGCCGGCGATTCGTCGGAGGTCGCCCCGCCGGAGCCGGTCCGCTACGTCCTGGAGGTCCGGCGGGGATGGTTTGCCGACCGCGACCTGCAGGAGGGGGACGCGTTGGAGTTCGAGGAGGAGCACCGGGTAGAGCCTTCCGCGCCCACCGCCGGGCCGGAGGTGCCGGCCGAGACGCCGCTCGCCGAGTGATCAGCGCGTCTCCTCGCTGTCCGTGCTCTCCTCCTCGCCGCCTTCCGGCTCCTCCGCTTCCAGGCTGAGTCCTGCCATGTGGTGGGTTCGGACGGCGACGACGATGCATCCGATGAGGCCGCCGAACAGGATGGTGGCGGCCACGGCGGCCACGGCGGCCGGCGCCACCAGCTCCCCCCAGGGCTGGCCCGAGGTGGCTCTGAGGTAGGCGAGCACTCCGGCGAACAACACGCCCGCGCAGGCCACGCCGGCCACGGCCACGTAGTGCCGCGCCAGCAGCAGCGCCCCGCACAGGATCACCAGGAACCACCCCCACCCGGCCAGCGTGACGGCGTGCTTGAGGATCTGGTCGTAGCCCTCGTAGGTCTCGGTGATGTTGGTGAGGAACTGGCTGACCAGCAGGAAGATGAGGATGCCCGGGGTGATGACCTTGATGCAGGCGTCGAACCAGTTGTGCACCTTGATCTCGCTGTGCTCGTTGACGTACTCCTTCAGCTCGTCCAGGTGGAAGAAGTAGCCCACGGCGATGCACTCCATCAACCCCACCAGGGCCAGCCCGTAGTTGCACATCCAGTTGTCCACGATGTCCAGCCACATCAGCCCGCTGCGGGTGCAGAAGAACAGGCTGCCCAGGAAGGCCAGCCCGCAGAAGACGGCCGTCACGGTGGCGCGACCCACCCCGGGCAGGTAGTCGCGCAGGCCCGTGGTCACCCCCTCCACCAGGCTGAAAGCGCTGTCTATGCCCAGGGTGATGAGGCAGATGAAGAACAGGAACGAGAGTATGGAGACGGCGAAGGCGGCCATGGGCATCTTCGCCAGCGCGATGGGGTAGGTCACGAAGACCAGGCCCGGTCCCCCGGCCACCACGTCCTCCACGCCCTGTCCCTGCACGTAGGCCAGGTAACCCAGCACGCTGAACACCGCGAGCCCCGCGATGAAGCTGGTGGCGCAGTTGCCCAGGCTGGTGATGAAGGCGCTGTTGGTGACGTCGCTCTCGCGCGGCATGTAGCTGGCGTAGGCGATCAGTATACCAAACCCCAGGCTAAGGCTGAAGAATATCTGTCCGTAGGCGGCGATCCAGACGCCCGGGTCCTTCAACATCTCCCAGTTGGGCTTGAGGTAGTAGATCAGCCCCGTGGCCGAGCCGGAAAGGGTGACGCCGCGGACCAGGACGACCAGCAGCAGAATGACCGGCAGCGGTACGGTGAACATCACCACCCGGCCCACGTTCCGGACGCCCTTGAAGACGATCAGGAAGATGATCAACCAGGTGATGCCCGCTCCGATGGCCAGCCCGGGGC
>JASFTU010000249.1:0-4643 GCA_050050635.1 Candidatus Brocadiaceae bacterium | reverse complement strand
CATGCTGGGGTACGTGGAGAACCCGGAAGGTGAGAAGTGGGAGTCGCCGGGAGTCATCAACAAGAGCCACGCCGTGGCCATGCAGGAGAAGCTCTCGACCCGCGAGTCCGTCGCGCTCGCCCTGGAGGAGCTGCGCTCCTACTGGGACGGCGTGCTGGGCGGATACCGGGTGGAGAACGTGGGGCCGGAACTCGGGCGGATGGTCAACGTCTGGAACCCCTACCAGGTGATGGTGACGTTCAACCTGTCCCGGAGCGCGTCCTACTTCGAGTCGGGCATCGGCCGGGGGATCGGCTTCCGCGACTCCAACCAGGACCTGCTCGGCTTCGTGCAGATGGCCCCGACGCGCGCCCGACGGCGCATACTCGACCTGGCGACCACCCAGCTCGAGGACGGCAGCGCCTACCATCAGTACCAGCCGCTGACGAAGGAGGGCAACGACGAGATCGGCAGCGGCTTCAACGACGACCCCCTGTGGCTCATCTTCGCCACGTGCGCCTACCTGCGCGAGACCGGCGACTGGGGCGTCCTGGACGAATCGGTGCCGTTCGACAACGATCCGGACAACGTCGCCCCGCTGATGGAGCACCTGTGGCGGAGCTTCCGGCACGTCACCGACAACCTCGGGCCGCACGGCCTGCCGCTGATCGGGCGGGCGGACTGGAACGATTGCCTCAACCTCAACGCCTACCTGACCGACCCGGACAGCTCCTTCCAGACCGCCGAGACGACCGACGGCCGGACGGCGGAGTCGGTGCTGATCGCCGGCATGTTCTGCTTCATCGGCCCGGAGTTCGCCACGCTCTGCCGCCGTCAGGGGTTGGACGAAGAGGCCGACCGGGCGGTGGACCAGGTCCGGGCGATGCGGAAGGCCGTCCTCGAGCACGGCTGGGACGGGCAATGGTTCCTGCGGGCCTATGACGACGCCGGACGCAAGGTGGGGAGCAGCGAGTGCGAGGAGGGGCGCATCTTCATCGAGCCGCAGGGCTTCTGCGTGATGGCCGGCATCGGCCTGGAGGACGGACGCGCCGAGAGGGCGCTTGACTCGGTGCGCGAGCATCTGGAGACGCCGCGCGGGATCGTGCTCCACCAGCCGGCCTTCACGCGCTATCACCTGAACCTGGGCGAGATCTCCACTTACCCTCCCGGCTACAAGGAGAACGCCGCGGTCTTCTGCCACAACAACCCGTGGATCGTCATCGCCGAGACCGTCCTCGGACGGGGGGACAGGGCATTCGACCTCTACGCGCGCTTCGCGCCGGCGTTCACGGAGGACCTGAGCGAGACGCACCGGCTGGAGCCCTACGTCTACGCCCAGATGATCGCCGGGCCGGACGCCCCCCGTTGCGGGGAGGCGAAGAACTCCTGGCTGACCGGCACCGCCGCGTGGTGCTACGTGGCCATCACGCAGTATATCCTCGGCATCCGACCGGACTACGACGGACTGCGGGTGGACCCCTGCATCCCGCCGGAGTGGGACGGCTTCCGGGTGGAGCGGCGGTTCCGGGGGGCGACCTACTGCATATCGGTCACGAACCCCGAGGGGGTGAGCAAAGGAGTGAAGCGCGTGGCCGTGGACGGGCGCGAGATCGAGGGGAGCCTGCTGCCCGTGTTCGGGGACGGCCGTACGCACGAGGTTGCCGTACGGATGGGTTAGGGCGGCGGTCGCCAGTCTTTGCTCAAAGCGTCACGCCGCTCTTCCACAGCGCGATCTGGCGGCAGCCGTTGATTTCGTTCCGCGTCCGCGCCCTGCCGGATGCCACTTCCAGCAATTGCTCGAGCAGGCGGCGCGCCGCCTCGGACGTGCCTTCCCCCTCCAGCAGCGGCCCCGCATCGAAGTCGATCCAGTGGGGCTTCCGGCGGGCCAGGGCGGTGTGGGAGGAGACCTTCAGCGTGGGCACAGGTCCGCCCAGGGGCGTTCCACGGCCCGTGGTGAACAGGATGAGCTGCGCCCCGGCCGCGGCAAGGGCGGTCGTCGAGACGAGGTCGTTGCCGGGAGCGGCCAGCAGACTCAGGCCCCGCTCGCCGACGCTCTCCCCGTAATCCAGCACGGCCACTACAGGGCTCTCTCCGCCCTTCTGAACCGACCCGAGCGCTTTCTCCTCCAGGGTGGTTATGCCCCCGGCCCGGTTGCCCGGCGAGGGGTTCTCGGCGGCGGCGTGACCGTGCCGCCGGTAATATTCCCGGAACTCCCTGACCATCGCGACAAAGCGGTCGAATACGTGCTCGGTGACGCAACGCGCGGCGAGGGCCTGCTCGGCGCCGAACACCTCCGGCACCTCGCTCAGCAGCGTGCGCCCGCCCATGGCCACCACGGCGTCGGCCACTTGCCCCACCAGGGGGTTGGCGGTGATGCCGGAGAAGGCGTCCGAGCCCCCGCACTTGACGCCCAGCACGAACTCGGACGCCGGGACGGACTTCCGCCGGGCGCATCCGGCAGCCTCGGCCAGCGCGCGGAGCGCCCGCTGGCCGGCGTCCACGTCGTCCTCCACCTCCTGCGCGACCAGGAACCGCACGCGATCGGGATCGACCGGCCCGACGGCCTCCTGAAAGGACGGCACGTCGTTGTTCTCACAACCCAGCCCCAGCACCAGCACTCCGCCCGCGTTCGGATGGCGCACCAGCGCGGCCAGCAGGCGGCGGGTACGATCGAGATCTTGGCCAAGCTGTGAACAGCCGCAGGCGTGGGTCAGAGCGTACGCGCCGTCCACGCCGTCCGGCAGACCCTCGGCCCGCACCCGGCGGACCAGCTCCTCGGCCAGGGAGTTCACACACCCCACCGTGGGCACCACCCACAGTTCGTTGCGCGTGCCGACGCCTCCGTCACCGCGCCGGTATCCGAGGAAGGTCGTGCCGGAGAGGTCGCGGGTGAGATGCTCTAACTCCGGCCGATACTCCAGGTCCTCGAGCCGGCCCAGGTCGCTGCGCAGGTTGTGCTCGTGTACCCACTGACCGGCCTCGACATCGGTAGAGGCCCTTCCGATGGGGCGGCCGTACTTGATGAAAGGGCCGCCTTCCTGCACCGCCATCAGCGCGACCTTGTGCCCCCGCAGCACAGCTTCCCGCACGGTAAGCCCACCCTGGCCGACCTGCACACGGTCTCCCTCCGTCAGGTCCCGGAGCGCCACGGCCACGTTGTCGTCGGGGTGCACGCGCAGGACCGGCGACCCGGTGCCCATGGCAGTCATCACTCCAGGAAGTCGCGCAGCACGGCGCCGTCCGCATCGGCCGGGCAGGGCAGCCCGGCGGCAGCGGCCACGGTGGGGGCCACGCTGGTTATCAGGGTCGGCCGCGGGCGACGGTAGCCGGCCCTCACGCCCGGGCCGGAGAGCACGAAGTAGGCGTCGTCCGAGTGGGAGCCGGCGTTCAGAAGCGGCCAGTCCCACGTGCCGGTCTCCTCGCGGCCGCGTGTCTGCCAGAACTCGTCCGCGTCCATATAGTCGTCCGGTCCGGGCTCGGCGGGCCAGAGGAATATGTCGCCCACTCGATCGCCGCCGACTCCCAGGCGACCGGCTTTCTCCATGGGCAATACCGCCTGGAAGCTCGGGGCCCCCGCCGCGTTCGTGGCACACCTGAGCGCCCGCATGACGTCCTCGCGCAGGGCGGCGTACTCGCTGCCCGGCTCCACCAGGCCGTCGGGCTCCCGCCCCTTCACGTTCAGGAAAACGTAGTGCTTCCTGCCGTAGGCCACGGACCTGCTCCAGTCCGGCTTCCCCCCTTCGCCCGTCACCAGCCAGCCCTCGCGCTCGAGCACCTCGTTCGGTGAGGGATGGGGATGGCGCAGGGGCAACTGGGTGTCCCCGCCGTGGTCGGAGACCAGGGCGATCACGGCGTCCGGCCCGGCCGCCTCCGCCACGCGTGCGATGATCTCGTCCCCCCACCCCATCAGGCGGTCCCAGAGGGCCCAACCCTCCGAAGCGCGGTCCTCCTCGTGCATGGGATGCCGGGGGTCGATCATGTACATGGTCAGGTGGTTGGTCCAGTCGGGCCCGTGCCACTTGAGCATGAACAGATCCCAGTCTTCGGCACTGAGCACGTGCCCGGCCGCGTCGCGCCACCAGTTCGCCAGGTACTGCTGCTCCTCGAAGTAGGTGCCGATGTCGCAGGCGCCGGCCTGCACGACCTGCTGGCGCGAGCACTGGATGATGAACGGGCCGCACTCCTCCACCAGTGGCGGCCCGAGGTCGGCCGGATGGACGAAATCGTCCAGCGGGTAGATCTCGCTCAGGTAGAGGTGGACCTTCCCGGCGTCCAGGCTGAGCTTAAGGAGCTTCGCCCGGACGGCGGCCCGTACCTCGCCCCGGTCGGTCCGGAACGTGTGGTAGGCCCACTCCGTCATCTCCCCGAGCCGGCAGGTCAGCACCGGCTCCGCGTCGCCGCGGGCCGCGTACAGGTCCACCCGCTCGTAGCCCTCCTGGTCCTTCGGGATGAGGGCGAACAGCGGTTCGACCTCCTCGTACCGGCTGCGGAACCCGGGCCGGATCGTGACCGTGAACTCCAGCGCGTCGGCCGGCGCCCCCGACCACCCTTCCGCGGGAACCGGCTCGATGGGAGTGACGTGCGCCTCCACCCTGTAGTCCGCTGGCCGGGGGTCAGTAGTGTAGGCGCGCGCCTCCTGCAGCGCGCGGAAGGCGTTGTCCGGT
>JASFTU010000248.1:0-4648 GCA_050050635.1 Candidatus Brocadiaceae bacterium | reverse complement strand
TCTATCAGGACTACGAGATCTTCGGCACGGAGGGCCGTCTGAGGCGCAAGGGGGACAGGGCCGACCCGCCCGTGCTCATTCAGGATTCGCGGGCCGGAGGCTGGCGCCCCGTTGAGGTCGAGAGCCAGGAGGATGCCATGACGGCGGGCTACAGGGCGTTTGCCCGCATGATCCGAGAAGGGAGCGACCACCCTCTCAGTGGTCAGTCGGCGTTGCGTGACCTGGAGCTCGTGATGGCCCTCTACGAGTCCGCCAGGACGCGACAGAGGATCGAGCTGCCGCTGCGGCAGGACGCGTTCCCGCTCGAGCTCATGCTGGCGGACGGGGAGCTTTAGCCGCCCGGCTGTCAGGTCCGTTTCTCTTGGCGGCAGGCGCGGGGTTTGGTTTGCAGGCGCGCGCGCGGCTCTGCTACAATACAGGGCCTTTGTGGGCCGTCGCGGCTCAGGTTGAGCGCCAGAGGGGCGATGATTATCCTGATCTCAGATATCCACGGGAACCTGGAGGCACTGCAGTCCGTGCTCTCCCGGATAGAGGCCAGGGATACGGTGTACTGCGCCGGCGACATCGTGGGGTACGGGCCCAATCCCAACGAGTGCTGTGAGGAGCTGCGCCGACGCGGGATTCCCGCCGTGATGGGCAACCACGATTTTGTCTGCGCCAACTACGACCGGTTCGAGGGGGAACACCAGGAGTTCCCCCCCGAAGAGCAGGATTTGTGCCGGCAGATCTACTCCCAGAAGAACAGCGTCGCCCAGGCCTCCTCCCGCTGGACCAACGTCGTTCTGACCGATGAGAACAAGGAGTACCTGCGCGACCTCCCGCTGAAGCTGGAGGTCGAGGGAATGACCATCGTGCACGGCAAGCCCGGCTCGGAGGAGGACATGCTGAACGAGTACGTGCTGCCGGGCTTCGGGATCGAAGGTCTGGGACGGAAGGTAGAGGGGCAGATGCTGGTGGTCGGGCACAGCCACCTGCCGATGAGGACCACCCATGTGATCAACCCCGGCAGCATCGGCCAGCCACGCGACCGCAACTGGATGGCCAGCTACGCGACGCTCGACCCCGTTCGCTTCAAGTTCAAGTACATCCGGGACGAAGACATGAGCTTCCGGATCGTCAGCCAGGTGGTGAACATCCAGCGTGTGCCCTACGACATCGGCAAGACGATCCAGAAGATCAAGGATGAGCAGGATCTGCCCGACAGCCTGGGAGACCGGTTGACGGTTGGCCTCTGAACCACTGTCATTTAGCCCATGGACGATCAAATGGCAAACGCTGAAGAACTGCTTTCGCAGGCCGAAGAGAACTTCGAGCTGGCCCAGGGGTACGTCTCGGACGCCGAGTTCCGTGAGGAGCACGAGACGCGGGTGGTCCGGTACCTGCAGGCCATCACGAGGACGATGATGGCCGTCTACCTGCAGAATGCGGTCCTGTTGGAGGCGATGGGCGAAGAGGGCGGCTACGGCGCTGTATCCGGGAGGTGAGTGACCGGCTCTGCGCCGGCGCGGGCGCGTCCCGTGGCGCGGAGCAGAGGACTGGCGCAATGTCTGACGGGGTGGGCCTGTTGGCCCGCCCCTTTTGCTTTGTACGCCGCCTGGAGGCACTCCTGGCAGGAGTGTTGCATTTTTTGCGGGGGTGTTTTGCCCGCAAGAGGGGGAAAGAGTGGGGGCGGCATTCGACGTGCCATTTTCGAGGGGAGCTGGGCGAAGGCGTAAGAGGCCGAGAGGGCCTGAGGGCGCCAATCACCGGCTTCAGGAGCCCCTCGGGCCGCACACACAGGCAACCCCAGGCCCGGATGCATGAGGGGGCGAACGGGGTGCGGCACAATGTTTGCGACAATCCTCGTAGAAGGAGTATCTTGTTACCAGTCAGTGTAGAATGCAGGTTCTCCGAGGAGCACGCAGGTCCTGGAGGTCCCTTGGCTGAAGGACCTGGTGCGGACGCGCGACGGGACCCGGCACTCGCCGCGCGCAACTCCGCAGCCCGGCATACGGGAGGACGAGAACATGATCAGACCCGCCCGGTCCCTTGCAGTTGCGGTCATACTGGCAGCCGTGGTGGCGCTCGGCGTGAGCGCGCAGCCCGCCGACGATACCGCCACCTGTAGCGTCTCCGCGACGGTCGACGACATTATGGAGTGGGCCGGCAACTTCGCCGCCATCGACCTGGGCACGATGACCGCCCAGAGCGATGTGCTGACGGGGACTGCCACGCAGACGCTCTACACCAACGGCGACGTGAGCATCACCGCCGACAACACGACCACGGCGGAACTCTCCGAGGTAGGAGGCGACACCCTGTACACGGAGTACGGGCTGCAATACGACGGCGATGGGGTGGCCAACACCGGAGGCTCGGACGTGGCCTACGCCGTCTACAGCTCATTCATCAGCACCGGGTCGAGCGTCACCCATGTGGCCGGCGACGGAGCCGTGGACGTGACCCTGCAGGCGCGTGCCTCCAATGCCGCCGGAACCATGGCCGACTCGGGCAGTTACAGCGCCACGCAGACCTTGACGGCAAGCTGGGTACCGTGATCGAGAGGGCAGGAGGCCGAAGCCGAGGGAGTATGCACCGGCTCGTGCGCAGCATCCGGCGGACGAGCCGGCCACGGCTCGCGCGTAGCGTCTGCGTGATTTGGGGCCTCCTGTGCCTGTTGGGCAGCCCCAACCTGGAGGCGGGGGTGGCCGTCTCCCCGCTCCAGCAGGAGCTGGAAGTCCAGCCCGGCCGCGAAACCCGCTTCTTCATTACCCTGGACAACATCAAACGGAAGCCCGAGGACCTCGCGCGCGACCTTGCCCTGGAGGTGGTGGACTTCTCCGTCTCCCATCAGGGCGGGCTCTCGTTCGGTCCCGAGGCCGAACATGCCCGCTCGGCCAGGTCCTGGGTCCGGCTGGAGGAGAGCCATGTCATACTCCAGCCTGGCGAGAAGAAACGGATTGCCGGCACGATCAGGGCCCCGTTGGACGCCGATGGCGACTACTGGGCGGCCATCATGATGACTATGGGCCACACGGCCAGGCCGAGCGGCGTGAACGTGGTGTTGCGGACCGCCTCTGCGCTGTTTGTGCGCGTGACCCGGCGCGGACACGTGGTCAGGCCCCGCATCAGGTCCGTTGCGGTCAAGCTCCCCACGCCGGAGCAAGAGACACCGGCAGGGGAAGGCAGTGCGGCGAAGCCCGTCCTGGAGGTGGCCGCAGACGTGGCGAACCAAGGGGTGAGACGGTTTGTGGGCTCGGGCATGGCGACCTTCTACCTGGACGGCCGACGGCAGGTAGCTCGCGTGCCTCTTGCGACGCGGCGGCGCCGGGTTCTGCCGGGCGATACGCGTCGCTTCATCGGGGTGCTGGCCGCACCCCTGCCGGCGGGCAAGTACGTCGTCCGCTGCGTGTTGGAAACAGACTCCTCCGGCGGGCGCAAGGCGTTTGCAGAGGCCGAGCTGGAGATCTCTGAGCGACTCGCGAAGTGGTGGGCGGAACACGGCGCCGGGGTGACAGGTCCGGGTCTCCAGACAGGGCCCGCCGAGCTGCGCCTGGAGATGAGGCCCGGCCGGTTTACTTCGGCCGGCATCAGCGTTGCCAACGTGGGCGTCTCCACCATGGAGGTGACCTCGCGGCTCGAGCCAGCGGATCTGCCCGAGGCGTGGGTGGAATTCGGCTCAAAGGAGATGGCTCTGGGACCACAGATGCGACGTTCGTTGATGTGCCGTATCGCCGTGCCCCGGGATGCTGAGCCGGGGTTGTACCGGGGCACGATCTCGGTGGAGGCGAAGGTCGCAGGACTTGTTGGTGCTCAGGCCACCGCGTCACGCCGTATACCGGTGTTCCTCAGCGTAGGCAGGTGAGAACCATGGACGCTCGGAAAGCCGTGGCAGATCGCGGATGGCGCAGGACGGCGGGCCTGTTGGTGGTGACGCTGCTGCTCTGCGCAATGCCCGCCACCGTGCGGGGAGAGCCGGCGCCGGGCCCGCTGGTAAGTAACGTCTGGGTGGATGTTCCTCTGCGCCAGGTTCTGCGTGACATCTCAGTGCAGGCCCGCGTCACCATCGCCGTCGACCCGACGGTCGGGGATTTCCTTGTGTCGCTCGAAGCGGAAGAGATGCCCCTGGAGGCATGCCTCCGCCGCGCCACGGCCGGCCAGGGCCTGACCGTTCGGAGGCTGGAAGAGTCCTTCTACCTGGTCGGCCCGGGCAAGCCCGAGTCGCCCACCTTCCACAGTCTGGCCGACAGCAGGCGGGTCTACCTGCGCTACGTGACGGCGAAGCACGTTCGAGATTCCCTGCCCCGGGAGCTGCAGCCGTTCGTGAGCAGCGGAGAGCGCAAAAGCGAAGTGCTGATATTCGCCCCGGAAAAGCGCAGCCGGCAGATCATGGACATCATCCGTGACCTGGACGTTCCCCGGGAGCAAGTGGTTCTGGAGGCACTGGTCGTTGAGCTGTCGCGCGAAGCGGGGGCCGAGCTGGGCATAGACTGGGAGCGTTCCGGCCCGGATACGGTTTTCAGCATCGTGGAGTCGACCGAGAACTTCGTCGGCACGGCGCGCTACGCGAGCGTGGACGAGCGGGAGCTGCGAACCCTTCTGATCACGCTCCGCATGCTCATCAGCCGCGGGCTGGCCAGCATACGCTCGCGGCCCCGCGTGGCCACGC
>JASFTU010000247.1:0-4713 GCA_050050635.1 Candidatus Brocadiaceae bacterium | reverse complement strand
GTCTGCGTGGCGGCCACACCCATGTTTGCGGACATCCGGGACGACACCGACCTTCCCCTCTACGGCAACGGCGTCACGCTGTACGGCCCCAAAGATCCGGCCGGGCTGCTGGAGTTCCATACGTACATCATGGAGGACGACGGCGGATACCGGAGACTCGGACAGGTGATCGAGCAAAGGGCGGAGCAGATCGGACTGGCGGAGAAGGTGGCGGCACTGGCGGACCTATCCGCGGAGGCCGCAAGCCTCGGCGCTCCGGAGGTGTTCGCGCTACAGCTTGCCGCCAGGCTTTTCTTCACGAGCGTGGTAATTGCCCTTCAGGAAAACCGCGATGACGTGATACAGGACTTCCACTTCTCCGCGCTCAGCGTGCAGGACTACCTGGCCGGGATCTACGACGTCGATGGCCCCGGGGCCAGCATCCAGTACGTGGTCGATGTTCGGTAGTCCGTCGCGGTCTCGCCGGGTTGGATTGCACTCACGATGGCACTGCAGAGAGTACGTCACTATGAAGTCCCGGGAGCGCGTGCGACGAGCGCTCAGTCACGAAGAGCCCGACCGGGTGCCGATTGACCTGGGCGGGACGTTTCTCAGCAGCGCCCCGCCGGAGATGCAGGAGCGCATCGTCGAGGTGCTGGGCCTGGAAGGAGAACCGGACCCACGCTTCGACGAGTTCGACGACCGCATCCAGCGGCACTTCGGCTGCGACCTGCGTTCCATCCGGCCCGCCCGTGGCGCCCGATGGGGATTCCGTGACGTGCACGATGCCCCGCTGCGCCACGCCACGCTGGAAGACCTGGAGAGCTATCCCTGGCCCGGACCGAACGACGACATGGTGAGGGGACTCCGGGAGAAGGCCCGTTGGCTGCACGAAGAGACCGACTACTTCATCTGTGCCGCACAGATAGGGCAGGGCATCTTCGAGCTGGGCTGCTGGCTGCGCGGCTACGACCGGATCCTTCTCGACCTGGCGCTGGACCGGGAGTTCGTCCACGCACTCAACCGGCACATCCTGCACACCAACGTCCGTCTGGGCGACCTCTACTTCGCCGAGATCGGCCCGTACGTGGACATGGTCCTGATCGGGGACGACCTGGCGACGCAGGACGGACCGTACATGTCGCCCCAAACGTTCCGGGAGCTGATCAAGCCCTACTTCCGGGACTACATCGAGTCGATCCGGCAGCATTGCCCCGACGCCTTCATCGCGCATCACTGCTGCGGCAGCAGTTTCCCGCTCCTCGACGACCTGCAGGAGATCGGCGTGCAGGTGGTCAATCCCGTCCAGACGAGGGCCGCCGAGATGGAGCCGGAGAACCTTGCACGGAAGAAGGGCGGGTTGAGCTTCCACGGCGGCGTGGACCTTCAGTACATCCTGCCGCACGGGACGGTCGGGGAGGTGGAGGAGTTCGTCAGGGACCTCATCCGTCACCTGGCTCCCGGCGGGGGTTACGTGGTGGCGGCGTGCCACTCGCTGCCCGAGGACGTGAAGCCGGAGAACGTGGTGGCCATGCTCGATGCGGCACGCAGGTGGGGCGAGTACCCCCTCGGTGTGTAGGCCGTACGGGCTCGTTGGTGGAGTCTACCCGACGAGGCGCCTGAGGTTATCGTAGCTGACGCGGATGCTCTCCATGGGCGACAGGTCGCGCATGCGGTCCTGCTCCACCACCAGCCAGTCCACACCGCATTCCCGTGCGGCTTCCACGACGCCCTCCACGTTGACCACACCCGTGCCCACCTCCGTGAACTCGGTGCTCTTCCGCCCCTCGTTGCCCGTCTCGCCGCCCTCGGGCACGCTGGCCAGATCCTTGATGTGCAACAGGGGGCAGCGACCGGCGTAGCGGCGTATCATGGCCACGGGGTCCACTCCCCCGTAGGTTACCCAGGCCACGTCCAGCTCGAGCTTCACGTTCGCCGGGTCGGTGTTCTCGGCGAGTATGTCCAGCCCGCGCTGTCCGTCGAACGTGGCGAACTCGTGGTTATGGTTGTGGTAGCAGAGGCTGAGGCCGGCCTCGCGGCATCGGCTGCCGGCGCGGTTCAGGAACTCGGCCAGCTTCAGCACGCCCTCACGACTCTCGCACGGGCCCCAATAGCTGACGACGTATCGGGCGCCGACCGCTTGAGCGCTCTCGATGGCATCATCGACCTTCTGGTCGTCGCCTTCCAGTAGCGTCCCGCCCTGGGCCACGGCTTGCAGTCCGAGTTCGTCGAGCTTCTCCCGGAAGTCGCCGACCGACATGCCCACGCGTCCCGCGATGCCGGCCGCGCCCTCGAGGCCTTCATAGCCGATCTCGGCTATCCGCTCGAGCGTGCCCCAGGGGTCGTCCCTCAGCTCCTCACGAACTATCCCGATCAAACCGATCTTCAGCGCCATGCTCCAGCTCCTCCGAACCGTAGTAGGTGCAGGACCCCCGCGGCAGACGCTGCCGCAGGCAAGGCACCAACGCTATGGGCATCCCGGGCAGGAGTCAAGCGGAGCGCCCACATAAGGCGCGCGTCGCCACTTTCCGGGCCTCCGCCCAACGGGGAACCCGCCGTCAGCTTGCCCCGAGCCCGACGTCGGCTATCATGCGCTGTCTGATCAAGAACGGGGAGGCCGCAGTGATGGAGTGGCATGCGAGAACGCGATCACGATGGTACCGAGCACTTCTTGCCGTGCTGACCGTGGCGACGGCGGTGCTCTGGCTGTGCCGTCCGAGAGGCCCGGCACGTGCCGAGGAAGGTGCAGCGCCCGCGCAGGTTAGGGCCTGGCACGGGTCCGGAACCTGGGCCTTCGAGCCGGACGAGGGCCTGGAGGGTGGGAAGCTCGACCTGCGCTACCTGAACGAAGAGGTCGCCGGACAGCACGGCTTCGTACGGCTCTCGGAGGACGGCAACGACTTCGTGGGCGGAGACGGAACCCCGATCCGTTTCTGGGGCGTTGCCGCCCACGCCGGGGAGAAGGTCAGCGACCACGACCTTGCCCGCCATGCCCGGTTCCTGGCGCGCCTCGGCGTCAACCTGGTCCGCATCGGGGGAGCCAGCCCGGGGCTCATGCCCCAGGAGAAAGGCGTGCCGCTTACAGAACCCAACCCGAAGTTCATGGACAGGGTCTGGCGGACCGTCGCGGCGATGAAGCGGGAAGGTATCTACACCCGCGTCTCCCCGTTCTGGGATCACGGCTCGGTCAAGTACATCTCCCCGGACTGGGGCATCGACGGCTACCGGAGCGGCGACGGCCTGAACGCTCTGCTGTTCTTCGAGCCCACTCTGCAGGAAGCCTACAAGACCTGGATGGAGCGGCTCCTGACCGAGGAGAACCCCTACACCGGCGTCCCCCTGAAGGACGATCCAGCCCTGGCCATCGTCCAGATCGTCAGCGAGGATACGCTGCTGTTCTGGTGGCTCGACAGAATCAAGGGTGGTCCCCGGCGCGAGCTTGAGCGGCGTTTCGGGGAGTTCGCAACGGGCAGGTATGGCTCCATCCAGGCCGCGCTCCGGGCATGGGACGACGCCCCCGTGAAAGGCGACGCTCCGTCCGAAGGTCGCCTCGGACTCTATCCCCTGTACAACCTGACCTTGTGGCCGGGCACCGGCAACCTCCGGCGCATCCGCGACCAGGTGGAGTTCCTGGCGAGGCTCGAACGGGACTTCTACGCCGATATGGAGCGCTTCCTGCGGGAGGAGGTCGGTGCGCGGCAGATCATCGGCCCGAGCAACTTCCACTCGGCCAGTCACGTCCGGCTGGACGACCTGCAGAGATGGGCCTGGACGGCGGGGGACGTCATCGAACTCAACAACTTCTACGGAGGGACGGTCAGGGGACCAAACTCGTTCTGGCGAATCCAGGCCGGCCACTTCTTCACGCGCCCTTCGGCCACGCGTCGGCCGGACATTCCGCCGGCCCGGAAGCAAGTCGTGGGACGGCCCTTCAACCTCTCCAGCACCACCTGGACCCTTCCCAACCTGTACACGATGGAGGGGCCTATCTTCGGGGCCGCCTACAGCGCCATGAACGGAGTGGACGGCTTGTTCTGGTTCGCCGCGCAGGACGCGACCTATGACACCGATCCCTACATGCCTTGGGCCACGGTCAAGGGCAGCCATCCCATGGTTCGGTGGTCCATCTCACACCCGGGTTTCATCTCGCAGTTCCCGGCCGCCGCACTCATCTACCGGCTGGGCCTCGTCGAGCGGGCCGAGACCGTGGTGCACGAAGTGCGCACGCTCGATGAGCTGCTCGATCGCAGGGCGCCGCTGCTCACGGAATCGTTCGACTACGAACCGTCCGAACACGTCGCCGAGGCCCTCCGGGTCAAACGCCCCCTGATGCCCCGGGTCCGACCGGAGGCCTATCTGGTCGGGCGCGTCGAGCTGGCATACGGCGGCGATCCGGCAGAGAGCCGTGTCGGCGATCTCTCACCGTACGTGGATGAGGAGACCGGTGAGGTGCGGACGACGCACGGCCAGCTCACGCTCAACCCCGAGGAGGGCCTGCTGCGGATCGACGCCCCGGCCGCCCAGGGCATGGTGGGCTTCCTGAAGGAAGCCGGAGGCCACTCCGAGCTTTCCGACCTGACGATTCGCTCTGGTAACGACTACGCGAGCATCGTGGCGGTGGCGATGGACGGGCGGCCCTTGCGCTCCTCGGCGAAGGTGCTCGTGCAGGTCGGCACGACGTGCAGGCCGACCGGCTGGAAGGTGAAGCCGGCCACGCGCGAGCAGAAGGAGGGC
>JASFTU010000246.1:0-4736 GCA_050050635.1 Candidatus Brocadiaceae bacterium | reverse complement strand
GCATTTTGGGGTGGGCCAGGCTGATCTGTACCTGGTTGGCGACCAGCGGCCGGTCCAGGTGGGCCAGGAGGACTTCTATCTGGGGCGCGCCCCAGTTGCTCACCCCAAAGTAGCGCACCTTGCCGCTTGCGTGCAGCTCGTCGAAGGCCGCCGCCACCTCGGCGGGCTCGATCTCCTGCGGGCGGGAGCCCTCCGTCAACTCCTCCAGGCGCGCTTCCGCCTGCTCGACGGCCGCCCGCGCCTCGGCTATCTCCTGGGGACGAGAGCCGGCTTCCAACTCGGCAAGGCTGGCCCGCGCCCCAGCGACCTCGCCTTGGCGCAACTGGACCTCCCGCTCCAGGTCGGAGGTATCCAGACAGGCCACCGCCTGCCCGGCCTCGACCGTCTGGCCCTCGGAGACGAGCCGCGCCGCCACGTGGCCGGGTACCCTGAAACTCACCTCCGCGTCGGTGATCTCGATGTTGCCGGATACGCGCACCACGCCCGGTTCCTCGGGCGTGCCCTGCAGCAGGGACCGGTACCCGAGAACTCCGGCCACCACGAGTACGGGGATTATCAGCAGGAGCTTTCGTTTGCCAGCCATATGGGCCTCGTGTGAATGAAACATCACGATCGAGGCATGCGAGAAAGGCCAGTGGCCCCGGCCCTTCTCATCGCTTCGTCAGTGGCCCTCGCCCACCCCGTGGGCGGGACCGGCCTGGATGGTCTGGTGCAGGCCGTGGACGTAGATCACGTATTTCACGTAGGCATCGACCACCTGCCTGGAGGCCGCAGGCGCCCGCTACCCCGACAGCTACGGGCAGCGCGAACTACTGCCTTGCGAGGGCCGCAGCCTGCTGCACTCCTTCCTCGACCCGGAGTCTGTCAGGAACGAGCCGGTCTACTGGGAGCACGAGGGCAATCGGGCCGTGCGCGACGGGCGCTGGAAGCTGGTCAGCTATTACAATGAGAAGCACGAGCAGCGGCCGGGCACGGGCCGTCGCACGGGCCAGTGGCAGCTCTATGACCTAGAGGCCGATCGCACTGAACTGAACGGCCTGGTCGACGTCTACCCGGAGAAGGCCCGCGAACTTCAGCAGACGTACGAGCAATGGGCACGCCGCACCGGCGTGTTGGACTGGGAGGATGCCGTCCGGTCCGCCGGCCTGGACCGCCCGGAGAACCTGTGAGCCGGAAACTTCCCCGGCGCCCCCGCGTCAGCCGTCGGCCGCCGGACTTCGGCGCATGATCAGCTCACCGGCGTTGCGGATATGGGTCGCCATGGCCGCCCGAGCCGCTGCAGCGTCGCGGTTCTCGAGCGCCGAGACGATGCGCAAGTGCTCCTGGTGAGCGGCCTCGGCGTCTCCCCTCTGGTAACGAGCGCGGGAACCGACCAGGCCGGCCAGGTCGATGTAGCGTTCGATCTCCTCGGCCAGCAACGCGTTGCCGGTCCGGCCGGCTATCAGCGCGTGGAGTTCGCGATCAAGCCTCCATCGCTGAACGGAGGCGCCCGGCTCCGTTTCGGCGATCCCCCCGGCGATCGAGTTCAGCCGCTTCAGGTCTTCTTCGGACATGCGAGGGCAGGCGGCCTCTGCGGCCCGCGCCTCAAGGGCCTCCCGGACCTCGAAGATCTGGCGGACCTGGTCGGCGTCGAGCAGCCGGACTGTCGCCCCGCGATTGGGTTGCGCCTCGACGAAGCCCTCGGCTGCCAGCCGGGAGATGGCTTCCCGGATCGGCGTCCGGCTGACCCGCAGCTCCTCCGCCAGGTCCAGCTCACGCAGCGTCGAGCCGGGCGAACGGCCCCCCTCCATGATCTGGCGGAGCAGCAGGTCGTGCACCTGGTCGGAGAGCTTGGTGACGGTGATCATTCGTGGATTCTCTTGACCATGCGGATTGTATACAATATACATCCTAACGCCGGATGTGTGGCTAAGGCAAGTGACCAGACCCCATGCGGGCCGCAGTTCAGCAGGACGAGATGACGTGAGAGAACAGGAAGATCAAGGCCCAATGATCGACGGCAGGCGGACACCGCAGAAGGGTGCCACGGTGGCGACCTGTGCGCTTCTGACCGCCCTCACCGCTTTCCTCGTGCTCGCCCGGGCAACGACGGGTCAGGGCGGCCGAGCCATTGAGCCGGCCGACCCCAATGCGACCGCCGAGACCAAGGCTCTGGTGGCCAACCTGGACGCGCTCCGCGGCCGCAAGCTCATCTTCGGCCATCACATGACGACGACCTTCCACGTGACGAAACCGCCCGCCGGCGCCCGGCGCTGGTCTGACGTGAAGGCGACCACCGGCGAGTGGCCGGGTATGTGGAGCTTCCAGATGAACTTCGCCACCAGGTTCGGACAGGCCGACCGCATGCGCGAGACCATACGCTTCGCCCGCGACCTTGGCGCGCCGATTACCATGTGCTGGCACATGCGCAATCCCCTCACCGGCGGACGCAGGGGAGATCGGAACTTCGACATCGGCTCGATACTGCCCGGCGGAAAGCATCACCACCTGCTGGTCGAGAAGCTCAGCAGAGGCACGGACTACCTGGAGACCCTTACCGACGCCCGCGGCCGCCCAATCCCTATCCTCTACCGCCCGTGGCACGAGTTCAACCTGAGGGGATACTGGTGGAACGCAGCCACGCGGGAGCAGTTCATCGAACTCTGGCGCTTCACCGTCCACTACTTCCGCGACGTTCGCGGCCTGCATAACCTGCTCTACGTCTATAACCCCAACTACCGCGGCCATATGGCGCGGGGAAACATCGAGTCCAATTTCCTGGAGCGCTACCCCGGCGACGAATACGTGGATGTGCTGAGCATAGACTACTATGGCCGCCTGCCCCGCAAAGGCGTGTCGGAGGTGCTCGGAGAGGTCGTCCGCTTGGCCGATGCCCGCGGTAAGCTGCCTTCCTTCCACGAGACAGGGGTGGGCATCGGGGGCGGCTACGCGCGCAGGGGCGCGGCCCCAGACTGGTACGCCGACCTGCTGAGGGTCCTCCAGGGCGACCCGGTCGGCCGGCAGATGGCCTACGTGACGACGTGGTACAACAAACCCCGACAGTACTGGGTCCCCTACGCCGAGGGCGTCAATGGCTACGAGGCGTTCATCGAGTTCTACCGCGACCCCTATAGCGCCTTCGGCGACGACGTGCGGGCCATGGACCTGTACGGCGACGGCCCGCAGGGCCAGGGCAGGGACTTCTGAGCGAGGTATTGCAGAAGGCCCATTCGACGGGGCCCCCGGTGCGGGGCTCCTGGTGAGCTGCAACCAGGCCCAAGGACTCGGAGGAGTGCACATGAGGACCAATGCCGGCTATAGGATGAAGAGGAGGTACGGGACGTGGACGCGCGTTTTCGGGACGGCGCTTCTGCTCCTTGCGGTTACGCTCGGGTGTGTCAACGGCGCAGGTCACGTGGCCGCCAAACCCGCCGCAAGCGACGCCGTGCTGCCGGGCGAGTTGATCGTCGAACGCCCGACGCTCATCTCGCTGGGCTTCGTATGGCGGGTGGAGGGCGACGCCAATGGCGACGCGACGGGCCGGGTTCAGTACCGGCGCAGCGGCGAGACAGGGTGGAACGACTACCTGCAGCTCTACCGCATCGGGCTGGGACTCGAAGTCCACCTCGCCATGGCCTGCGGGTGGCCTCCGTACACCATCCCGGACGCGGTCGCCGGCAGCATCATGGACCTGGAGCCCGGCACCGAATACGAGGTCCGGCTCGAACTGGTCGACCCCGACGGCGTCGAAGGCGATGCGGTCCGGAATCTCACTCTGAGAACCCGGCCGGAGCCTGAAGTGCCCGAGGACGCTCCGGTTCGCCACGTCTACCCCCCGGATTGCCAGGGGCCGAAGGAAGAGCCGAATTTCCTGAACATCATGCACGCCGTCAACGGCTACGCCCCGGTCAGCGATGTCTACCTTACCGTGCGCCCGCCGATGGCGGCCGAGCCGGGAACGGTCATCAAGATGCACGGTGGCGTCCACGGCTACGACAACCAGCTCTACTGGAAGAACAGCCGGCCGGCGCACAGCTACTGGCAGCACGGGACCATGACCCTTGTGGCCGGCGGCACGAAGGAGAAGCCGATCTATATCGTGCCGGCCGGCGACGGCGAGGTGATCATAGACGGGAACGGCTGCCACAACCTGTTTAACCTCCGCTCGACGGACTACCTCCACTTCGAGGGGCTGACCATCCGCAACACCGACATCGCCTTCCATTGCGGGTTCCAGGGGCTGGAGGGCGGCGGCACCAAAGGGCTGACCGTCAAGAACTGCTGGATCGAGAACGTTGTGTACGGCGTGCTGGCACAGGATGGGCGGAGCGAAGATTTCTACATCGCCGACAACGTGATCCTCGGACGGGGGCCCGGCGACGAGATGGGCACCTGGCCGAGTTCGGAGACCGGCTACGCTGTGAACCTGGCGGGGCGGGGCCACGTTGCCTGCCACAATTACGTCTCCAACTTCTGGGACGGCATAAACGTTTTCACCGGCTCCCACTCCGACCCGCAGTGGGGCCAGCAGAGCCGAAGCATCGACTTCTACAACAACGACATCAACGACTGCACCGACCAGTTCATCGAGGCCGACGGCGGCTACGCCAACATTCGCATGCTGCGCAATCGCATGTTCAACTGCCCAAGCCAGCCCATATCGGTCCAGCCGGTCCATGCTGGCCCGGTCTACTGGATTCGCAACGTTCTCTGGCGGGCCGGCCGGGGCAAAATGAACATGAAGCGACAGATGTTCG
>JASFTU010000245.1:0-4737 GCA_050050635.1 Candidatus Brocadiaceae bacterium | reverse complement strand
CGGGAGATGGGCGCCAACTTCGTCCGCTCACACTACCCGCAACCCCAGGCCCTCTACGCGGCGTGCGACCGGGAGGGCGTGATGAGCTGGGTGAAGATCCCCATCATGCAGAAGATCGCTCACACGGCGGCCTACGCGCGCAACACCCGGCGCATGGTGCGGGAGATGGTCCTGCAGAACTGCAATCACCCGTCGGTGATCATCTGGGGCTACATGTGTGAGGTGCTCGGCGACATGGACTGGTACTGGCCGGAGCCCCGGGACCCGGAGAAGGTCGCCGAGAACATGCGGAAGACGCGCGAGTTCGTCCTGGACCTGGAGGGTTACGTGCGGGAGCTGGACCCCTTCAGGCTGACGGCCAACGACCACCACAGCTCACCGACTCCCGAGTGGTACGTCGAGGCGGGCCTGACCGGCGTGTCCACCTTCGAGGGATGGTTCGACTACGCCGGCTGGTACAGCCGGAGCCTTCAGCAGGTGGGAGAGGTGATCGACCTGACCCGCGCGCTCAACCCCGACTGGCCCTACCTGCTGGCAGAGTACGGCGCGGGGAGCGACCCCCGCATCCATACCCACGAGCCGACGGTGCAGGACTTCTCCTCGGAGTACCAGGTGCTCTTCCACCGCACGTGCCTCCGGGAGGTGGCCGAACGCGACTGGGTGGCCGGCGCCTTCATCTGGACGCTGTTCGATTTCCAGGTCAAGGAGCGGCCCGACACGATGCCGCACTTCAACAACAAGGGCGTGCTCCGGGCCGATCGCCGGCCGAAGGACGTCTACCACCTCTACCGGGCCCACTGGAGCAAGGAGCCGATGGTCCACGTGGCCACGACCGACTGGACCGAGCGTACCGTGGTGCCCGACCCCGACGGCACGTTCCAGGCGCCTTTGCGCGTGTTTTCGAACCTGGACGAGGTGGAACTGCATCACAACGGGCAGTCGCTCGGCGCGAAGCCCCTCCGGAACGGGGAGGCGTCCTGGCAGGTGCGCTTCGTCGAAGGGGCCAACAGGCTGGAGGCGGTCGCGCGCGGCGAAGGGAACTGCGTGCGCGACCTGGCGCAAGTGCACTACCAGTTCATCCCGCGTGACCTGCGCAGCGCGCCCCTGCCCGGCGACAGGCTATGCGTGAACGTGGGCCAGTCGCGCACCTACTTCCGCGATCCGGTCACGGGAAACTGCTGGGTCCCCGATCGAGCGTACCGCCGCAGCGGCTTCGGGCACGTGGACGGCGAGTACTACCGGACCTGGACGGGCACGCCCTGCTGGGACGGCGTCCGCGAGGGCGTCCATTACAGCATCCTGGGAACGCGGCTGGACCCGGTCTACCAGACGTTCCTCGTCGGCCTCACCGACTACCGCTTCGACGTGGGCGACGGGTGCTACGACGTGTCGCTGTACTTCACCGAGCCCTTCCCGGGGGAGCGCCGGCGGGACCCGGCGGAGGAAACCGGCGCCGACGAACGTGGGCGCCGCGTCTTCGACGTGGAGATCAACGGGCGGACGTGCATGACGGGGCTCGACCTGGCCGCGCAGTACGGTGACCGCAGGCCGGTGGTCGAAACGTTCCGCGTGGACCTCTATGATGGGGAAGGCATCCGCATACGGCTCGTCCCCCGCGTGGGGCAGCCGGTGCTCAGCGGAGCGATGCTCCGGCAGGTGCGGTAGCGCCCGCACTGAGCGCTTCGCCGCGCAGACGGGTAGGGAGGAACCATGCAACCGAAAGTCTTCTTCATCCACACGATCAGCGGGCTCACCGATACTTTCAGCCGCCTCTTCGCTGAGCACGTCGGGGAGGCCGACATCACGCACATCTCGGACGAGAGCCTCATCCAGCGGGCCTTGCGCGCTGAGGGCCTGACGCCGGCCATATACCGGCGCGTGTGCGAGCACGTCGTCGGGGCCGAGGAGGCGGGCGCGGACTTCATCCAGCTCACATGTTCCTCGGTCTCGCCTTGCGTGGACGTGGCCCGGCACCTCGTGGCGGTGCCCGTGCTGAAGATCGACGATCCGGTCGTTGCGCGGGCCGTTCGGGCGTACGACACGATCGGCGTCATCGCCACCGCCTCCTCGACGCTGAAGCCGAGCACGGAGCTGGTCCGCTCCACGGCCCGCGAATCCGGCCGCGACGTGACCGTGGTCCCGGTCCTCTGCGAGGGGGCCTACGATGCGCTGTTCGAGGGGGACGTGGAGAAGCACGACGCCATCGTGAGTTCGGATCTGGTCGAGCTGGCCGGCCGGTGTGATGCGGTCCTTCTCGCGCAGGCTTCGATGGCGCGGGTTGCCTCCGCCCTGGACGAGGGGGAGGTGAGCGTCCCGGTGCTCTCCAGCCCGGGACCCGCCATGGAGCACCTGGCGGGACTGGTGGCGGAGTGGCGCGCCGCCCGAAGTGCAGAAGGGGAGGAGGGGCCGTGAATTTCGCCATCGTGGCCGACGACGATACGGGCGCCTCCGACGCGGCCAGCATGCTGACGGGGGAGGGCGTGCGGACGGTTCTCCTGCTCGACTACCGCCGGCTCGAGGAGGACCGGGCCGTGCTCGACCCCTTCGACGCCATCGTGGTGGGGACGCAGACGCGGGCGGTCCGTCCGGCCGCCGCGCGGGAGCGCACGCGGGCCGCTCTGGAGGCGCTGCAGCCCTACGGCCCTCGCCAATGCCAGATCAAGTACTGCTCGACGTTCGACTCGACCCGGAAGGGCAACATCGGCCCGAGCCTGGACGCGGCCATCGAGTGCCTGGACGTGGAGGCGACCATCGTCTGCCCCGCGCTGCCGGTCAACGGCCGGACCACCTATAACGGCTACCACTTCGTCCACGGCGCTCTGCTGTCGGAGTCACCGCTGCGGGACCATCCGCTCAACCCCATGACTGACGCCAACCTGGTCCGCTGGCTCCAGTACCAGACCGATCACAAGGTGGTCTCGGTGCACCTGCGCGACGTCCGGAAGGGCCCCGAATCCCTCGGCCGGCACATGGAGGAGGCGGTCTCGGCGGGGGCCTGCTACCTGGTGACCGACGCCGTCCAGCAGTCGGACCTGACCACCATCGCCGAGGCGACGCGGCGGTGGCCGCTGATCAGTGGGGGTTCCGGCATCACCGCGGAGGTCCCCCGGTTCCTGTTCCCGGAGCGTTCGCCGCTGTCGTTCGAGGATCGGGTTGCCGCGGCGCAGGGCCCCCTGCTGGTGGTCTCGGGCAGTTGTTCCCCGGCCACGCGTGGGCAGGACGAGTATGCACTCGGCCACGGCTTCGCGGAGGTGAGGGTGGACCCGGTGGCGGTGCTGTCGGGCGAGTTCGATGCTGAAGAAGTGTCCGGGGACGGATTGGAGTGCCTGCGGGCGCGCGAGTCGGTGGTGGTGCGCGCGAGCGGTGGCCCCGACAGCAGCGTCGGGCAGGTGCAGGAGGCCGGCAGGTCGCTCGGGCTGAGCGAGGAGCAGGTGGGCGAAAGGATCGGCGAGGCGCTGGCCGCGGTCGCACGACGGCTGGTGGCCAGCGATCTGGTCGGTCGGCTGGCGGTGTCCGGCGGCGAGACGGCCGGCACCGTCTGCCGGGCTCTGGAGGTCCGCGCCCTGGAGGTCGGACTCCCGATCGAGCCGGGCGTGCCCTACTGCTTCCCCCTGGCGCGGCCCGAGCTCCTGGTCGTCCTGAAGTCGGGGAACTTCGGAAGCGAGGACTTCTACGAGCGGGTCCGCCGCCTCAGCGCGTAGTCGGTTCCTGCGGTTCCCGGCGAGGGAGCATTATCTCGATGAACCCCTCCACGCCGCCCGCCTGCATCGGCACCAGTTGCGTGCGGAAGGGCATCCGGTCGTAGCAGTCGCCGCTCTTGCGGATCTGGGCGGCCTCGTAGGCCGTGTTGACGCGCCGCTTGAGTTCGTCCTTCACGTCCTCGAAGACGCCGGCCAGGCCGTTCGCTATCCAGTCGTTGCCCGTCCGTTGATGCAGGTCGTAGGCGGTCCGGGTCAGCGCGCCCACGGTCTCGGCGTGGAGCCAGTACCTGAGCACCTCCGGCCAGGCGCCCCGGCTGTAGAGGGTGAAGGGGACGGCCTGTATGAGCGTGGTGACGGCGTAGTTGAGTTCCCCGAGCCAGCCGCCCTTCTGGTTATACCGCTCGGCCATGGCCACCACCTGCTCGGCGACGCGCTGCGCGGGCGTCGTGGCCTCGGGTGCCTCGGGGCCGCTCCGCTCCAGCGCGGTGACGAAGTCCGCCATCTCCAGGAACGCCTCCCGGTAGAGCTCCGAGACCTCGGCCGTTCCGCCGCTCGCTTCCAGTTTGTCGGCGATCTGATCCGCAAGCGCGTCCACGACCGCGTCGATGGCCGGCCTGTTCTCTGGGGGGATGTAGGGCATCGGGTGTCTCCCGTGTTGGGGCGTTGGTGACGCGACGACCGGTGCGGCATTGTATGCACGCTCCTCCCACGGCGTCAAGGCGTGTCGCCGGGCGCGCGCACACGTGCAGCGGGGGCCGTGCGCGTGGTATGCTGTCGGCGGCTTCCGGGGGAGGAGAGACGACTATGAAGACCATCCTGTGTATCGGCGCGGGTTACGTGGGCGGCCCCACCATGTCCGTCATGGCGAAGCATTGCCCCGAGTATCGCGTGGAGGTGGTGGACATCAACGCGGAGAAGATCGCCGCCTGGAACAGCGACGAACTCCCCATCTACGAGCCCGGCCTGGAGGAAGTCGTGCGGGAGGCGCGCGGGCGAAACCTCTTCTTCTACGACGACGTGGAGGGCCGCATCGACG
>JASFTU010000244.1:0-4738 GCA_050050635.1 Candidatus Brocadiaceae bacterium | reverse complement strand
CCTGCCCTACTACGAGCTGGACCCGGACTGCAAGTTCCTGCACCAGCCGTTCCGCGACGTGGTGCCCGGGCTGCACGGCCTGTGCCGCTCCGACCGGATCATCGGCAACTACAACAGCTACTTCCTCGGGCGCATCCCGCTGGAGCCCTATGTCGAGTCCATCAAACGCTGGAGCGGAACGGAAGACAGGGGCGCCACCATCATCATCGCCGAGGATGCCGAGTACACGGGCACCACGGCGTACTTCTTCGTGAAGTACTTCCGCGACTACAGCCGCAGCTTCGAGGTGGACCCGGAGGGGCCGGAGAAGCTGGAGCGGCTGCTGACGGAGGTGACGAAGCTGGGGGAGCTGATCACCTTCCGGGAGGCCTGCGAGCTGGAGCCCGTCGAGGAGCCGTTCTTCGTGGAGGACGGCTTCGCCTGGCACCGCACCTACGCCGACGTCTGGGCCAACACGCCGGAGTCGCAGGCGTGGGACCCCATCCTGGCCGAACTGCGCAGGGAGTACAAGGAGAAGTGCCAGCCGATCCTGGAGTCCGACCCCAGGCACAGGGAGCTGGTGGAGAAGTTCTGGTTCCACCTGACGAACTCTGCGAACTCGGACGGTCGGTGGCCGCCTCCCCCGGCGGTGACCTGCCCGTTCAACCGCCAGTGGGTGCTGGACGAGATCGAGGCCACGCGCCAGGCGCTGGAGGAGTGCAAGCGCGCCGTGGAGGGGATCGAGCTGCCCGAAGAGGAAGGCCCCCCTGAGCGGGCCGAGTGGGAGTACGGCTACCCGTATACGGAGAAGGACACGTCCGACCTGAGCCGGCTCAACTACTACGAGCTTTCCCACCACCTGTATGCCGCCTACCGCATGTACGACAACGGGGAGGGAGAGGTCGAGGAGCGGGGGCGGCGGCTGATCAACGCGATCTACGACGAGTTCGAGAGGCGCGGGGTGAAGCCGCTGGTGGACAGGCGGATTGGGAAGTAGCGGGGCGTCTGCCGGGGCGGAGCGCGATGAGACGCATGTTCGGGGAATATCGCGCGCGCCGGCACAGCGCTTGCTTTCTTGCACTCCTCGCAATCTGCTACAATACCCGCTGTCCATCACCGGAGGACCACGTCCATGCCCGGACCGATACGTGCGGTCGTGTTCGACCTCGACGACACCCTCTACGACTGCACCGGCACACTGCTGGAGGGCTCGCGCAGGCGGGCGGCCAGGGCGCTGGTCGAGGCCGGACTGCCGATAAGCGAGGAGGAGGCCGTCGCGCTCCAGGAGGAGCTGACCGAGCGGCACGGGCCGCACTTCTTGGTGTTCGACGAGATCGCGCGTCGCTATGAGCTTCCCGAGGAAGCTATCGACGAAGCCTTCCGCGCCTACAACAGGGACGAGGTCGGGCCGATCGAGCCGTTCCCGGATGTCCTGCCCACGTTGCGCTTCCTGCGCGGGCAGGGCGTGCTGTGCTTCCTGCTGACCAGCGGGCTCCACAGGCGGCAGTCCACCAAGATCCAAACGCTCGGACTGGGCGAGGCGTTCGACGACGCTGTGATCAACGACATCGAGCGGGGCGAACTGATGAGCGAATGCCTGCGCTACCTGCTGGAGAAGCACGGTCTGCGGCCCGAGGAGACGCTGGTGGTGGGCGACCGGCCGCAGGAGGAGATCCACGTGGGCAACCAGCTCGGAACGGTCAGCGCGCAGATGCTGCACGGCCGGTTCAGCTCCTTCGAGCCGCGGGATGCCACCGAGCGACCAGACTACCGGATCGCGCGCATCGCGCAGGTGCCCACGCTGGTACGCCTGATCAACATGAACAAGTCGCCGGAGACCCTTCGCATCGTGGCCATCGGGGGGGGAACGGGCCTGCCCATCGTCCTGGAGGGCTGCAAGACGTACTGCCAGGAGCCGACGGGCATCGTAACGGTGACCGACAGCGGACGTTCCTCCGGACGACTGCGGGAGGAGCTGGGCATCTTGCCGCCCGGTGACGCGCGCAACTGCCTGGTGGCGCTCAGCGAACCGGGGCAGCGGGAACGCCTGCTCAACCAGCTCTTCCAGTACCGGTTCGAGCACGGATCCTTCGAAGGGATGAGCCTGGGGAACCTGGTGATCGCCGCGATGGCGGATTTGGAGGGCAGCTTCCAGAAAGGCGTCGGGGAATTGAGGCGGCTGCTGAACATCCGGGGGACGGTCCTGCCGCCGACGACCGCCGACTGTCACATCTGTGCGGAGCTGGTGGATGGCACGCACCGGGAGGGAGAGGTCAACGTCCGGGGGGTCGACAAACCGCGGATCGGGCGCGTGTACCTGAAGCCTGAATCCCCCCCGGCCTGCCAGGAAGCCGTTGACGCCATCATGGGCGCAGACATCGTGGTCATAGGCCCGGGCAGCCTCTATACCAGCGTCATTGCCAACCTCCTGGTGCCGGGCCTCCGGCAGGCTCTGGCGGACTCGAAGGCACTCAAGATCTACGTGGCGAACATCGTGACGCAGCCGGGCCAGACGGACGGCTACACCGCGGTGGACCACCTGCGGGCCGTGCTGGACCACGTCGGCCCGGATGTCCTCGACTACGCCGTCTTCAACGTCCAGTTCCCCGGCGACGGCATCATGGAGCGCTATCGCCGCGAGGGCGCGCAGGCCGTCCCCCCCGAGCCGGGCCTGCGGGAGCTGGGAGTGGAGATCGTCGAGGCCGGCCTCGTCGAAGACATCGACCGGAAGCGCGTCTTGTGGGAGAAGCAGGACCTGCTCCGCCACCACCCGGACAAGCTTGCCGACGCCGTCTGCCGCATCTACGCCGGCCTCCCGGTGCAGACCGCCTGATCCGCCGAAGGGGTCTCCCGTGACCATCGCCGTTTCGGAGATGACGCCTCAGGACTACGATGCCGTCGTGCACCTGTGGAAGCAGACGGAAGGCGTGGTGCTGAGCGACGCTGACTCACCGGAGAGCGTGGCGTCGTACCTGCGTCGCAACCCCGGCCTGAGCTTCGTCGCGCGGGAGGAGGCGACGCTGGTGGGGGTGGTGCTGTGCGGGCACGACGGCAGGCGCGGCTACCTGCATCACCTGGCCGTGGCCGCCTCGCACCGGCGCCGCGGGGTGGGCTCGCGGCTCGTCCACCGCTGCCTGGAGGGACTGCGCGCCGCGGGCATCGGGAAGTGCCATATCTTCGTGTTTGCCGAGAACCGGCACGCACGCGCATTCTGGCATGCGCAGGGCTGGGAGAAGCGCGATGAGCTGGTGCTGATGTCGGCGTACACGGGGGGCAGATCGGGCGGCGCCGGCGGCCCCGCCGATCAGTGAGTGGCGTCCCAGAGCTGTCGGCGCATGTCGGCGGCGGCGGCCGCGATCGCCTCCCGCCACCGGGCTTCCCCGAACCGTTCGTCGTACGGCGGACGCTGCCAGGCGAAGATTATGCCGCGGGACGAGTTGACGACGGCACCCGTGCCCTCGCTGTCGAACGCTGCCCTGACCTCCTCCACTCCCCCGCCCTGGGCCCCGAAGCCCGGCACCAGGAAAGGCGCGTGCGGCATGAGCTCACGCAGGCGGGCCAGCTCCTTGGGGAAGGGCGCACCCACGACCGCGCCGAGAAGGCTGTAGCCGCCCTCGCCGCGGTGCGGCTCGCCCCACTCCTCCACCAGCCCGGCCACCCGCTCGTAGAGGGGCCGCCCCTCGCAGTCGAGGTCCTGCACGTCCACCGAGGAGGGGTTACTGGTCTTGACGAGCGCAAAGACGCCGCGCCCGGTCCGGGAGGCGGCCTCCAGGAACGGCCGGACGCCGTCGGCGCCGAGGTAGGGGTTGACCGTCAGGGCATCGACGAGGAAATCTCCGCAGTCCGGGACGTCGCTGCCGCCGAGATGTGCGGCAGCGTATGCTTCGGCCGTGCTGGCGATGTCGTTGCGCTTCACGTCCCCGATGACGAGCAGCCCGCGTGCGCGCGCGCACCCGATGGTCTCCGCGTAGGCGCGCATGCCCGCCACGCCGTATTGCTCGTAGAAAGCCACCTGCGGTTTGACGGCGACCGCCTGTTCGGCGACCGCGTCGATGACCTGCCGGTTGAACTCGACGATGGCACGCGCGGCGGCTTCGCAGCGGCCGGGCTTCTCGCCTGCCGCCCCCATCACTTCCCGCGGGAGACGCGAGATGCGCGGGTCAAGACCCACCACGACCTGGCTCTCCCTGCCGCGGACCGCACCCAGCAGCCGGTCCGCGAAGTGCTCTTCTGCCATGGGCGGCCCTCCCGGGAAGCGTGCAGCATCCGGTCGGAGACTATACGCGTCGGCCGCCGCATTTGCAATGGAGTGGGAGCCCCGATTGACATGGTCGGCCAGGGCGATTAGGATGGGTTTAGTTGCCCCGAAGCCGTCCAGGAGGTCATTCGTGCCGCTCTACGAATACGTATGCCGGGATTGTGGCGAGACCACTGAGGTCCTCGAGAGGCCGGGCAACGAGGAATCGCACACGTGTGAAGCCTGCGGCAGCGGGGAGTTGCGCAAAGCGTTCTCGGCGTTCTCGGCCCGCTCGAAGACCTCCTCATCCCGCTCTGGGGCGAGTTCCGGTTCCGCTGCCTGCTCGAGTTGCTCGTCGGGATCCTGCGCGACCTGCCGAATGTAGCTTCACCCTCCGCCGGCGCTCACGTCGAGGATCACCTGCACTTCCACGTCGGCGCCCATGGAGCGCGTCACCAGGCAGGCTGTCTCGGCTTTCCGCATCGCTTCTCTGGCGGCTTCCGTTTGATCCGCAGCCGCAAC